>NZ_LZGO01000030.1:0-98188 GCF_001690235.1 Gilliamella sp. wkB292 | reverse complement strand
TATTTTAAATTAATTCAATCGAAATTAACTCAAAGCTCATTATTCATATTTTTTATTTTATTGACGATTCATCCAGTGCAAGCATTAAGTACAACAACAGCGAAAGCGATAGAAGGCAGTGCGCCAGAAGTGATAAATATCGATTTGGCAGCGAATAAACAAGGATTTACGGTTAATGGTATTTTTTACAGTGAAGCAAGCAACAATATCAAGGGTGATGTAGTTAAGGAATTTAGTGGTGATTTAAGCCCTGCAAATTTTATCGTTAAGAATTTTTACTATAATTCGTTGGATAACACATTAAATTATGCGGATAAAGATGGTGATGGGATAGATACATCAAAGCCATTTTTACTCTCATTTACCAGTAAACAGTGGTATGACGGTAATGGAAAATTAATTACAGATACTAGTAAAACGATGGGGTGTGGAAGTAGTTATCCGATGCCATTAACGCTTGAAATAACAACGCAGGTAAAGACCTATTCTAAATATGGTATCCCTCGGGAAAGTGATTATGTGCCAATAGTAAAACGTTATCAAATTTCTTCTAAACCTCAAGTTTGTTATGCTAAACCCTATGCTATTGAAAAAATGCCACAATTTCAGTGGTTAAGTTTTGATAGTAGTAATACATTCATTGCTTGGAATGATTCACGTTATACGTCAAGGACAGCTGTTGGTGGCGGCTATACAGCAGATTATGTGCCTAATATGGGGTTTAAAACTAATCCAACCGAATCGGGAGGGAAAACATTTCCGACTACCGGCTTTTCTGGCGCCAAGTTTCAACTAATAGTCGCAGGTGCACAAACTGACTATAGTTTTAGTGTTCCCAATAATCCTGGGGGGCAAGTGACTATCGATCCACAGGGTTATGTTTTACTAAGAGGCAAACCAACAGGTAATGTTACTGTACGGGCTACATTGAAACGAGATCCAACAATTAAATTTGATTATACCTTTAATCCAACCAGTGTTTGGGCGAATCCGCTTAAAGATTTTTTTGATATTTGGAGTGTTGCTATTCAAAGATGTAGTATAAATAATTTGCTCTCTTACTCGGAGTTAACCAATACACCTGTTGATGATCGTTTAAATGGCTCTTTTGAGATTATAAATGGTTATACAAGAGCCATTGGTCAAGGACTTCTACCTGAATGGGGTTATTCAACTCAACAAACTTATCCTGATTCAACATGGCGAGATGAAGGGGATAGATATTGGACAAAAGATTTGTACTATCAAAGTAGCTATGGTACTCATATTGATGTTAATTCAAGTTCTGGTCTTTTAGGGGTAGATGCTGATGCAGTAGGCGCTCCAGACTATTTGGTTTGTCGGCAATAACGGCTTTTCATCTGTTTGGTATAAAAATGAAAATTGATGAAAAGTTAGATTTATTGAATCAATATCAAGGTATTTTATTATTTCGCGAAGGATTATTTTTACGTGCGTATAATCAGTCTGCCTACATTTTAAATGAGATACTTGGGCAACAGCTAAAATTGAAATTTTATCAAGCTGCAGGCGCTCGAAATCAATGGATAGTTAAGTGTGGTTTTCCGGCAAATAAGATAAATGAACGTTTACCAGGAGCGGCCTTAACCTCTTTTGGTTACCGAATTGCTGGTGATTTTGATTTAACGGATTATGGTCAATGGTTTGGGCGACGTTGCCTTGAAGAGAATGAAATGAACGAAATGGCAAAAGCCGACTCCGAGTCGTTATTAACGACGAGCCGTCGGCGTCGGAGCTCGCGCTGTATTTGAGTAAAATCTAGACAATAGCTAACAGTTATTGTCTAGAAAAAATATATTTGATTTGTATTCATATTACATCATCGTTAGCAAAACAAGCTGAATTTTAATTGATTAATTTTAAAAACGAACGCGTTTTTATCAGATCTAAAAAATTTAATAATTGAATAGATACTTACACAAGATAATATGGTGTTTTGTAATTAAGCATGATTAATGAATCCGTTAAGATTATTTAATTTTTTTAAATTTTGGATGATAAAGTTATTTTACTGACTTTATTACAAAGTGCCGCCTAGTTTTACTAAACTTATATCATAAATAATCAAATCAATATTTTTATTGTGCTTCTCAACAACAAAATTTACAATATCTTCCTGATATATCAGTTAGGTTATACACAATGTCTATCGCTGTTGTTGAAATAAATCGTAAATCAATTCTACATAATCTTGACGTGTTGAAAAATCAAGCACCGCAAAGTGCACTAATGGCTATTGTTAAAGCTAACGCTTATGGTCATGGTGTTGAGGGTGTCGCTAAGTTATTGCAAGATAAAGTCAGTTATTTTGGGGTTGCAAGAGTTTCTGAAGCATTATTTTTAAGAAAACTTGGTATTAATACACCGATTGTCTTACTTGAAGGTTTTTTCCCTCATGATGATGTAGCGGATTTGATCGATTTTAATTTGCAACCGGTGATCCACGCTAGTTGGCAAATTGATGCTTTAAATAATATTGCCATTGACAATCAAATTACCGCATGGTTTAAAATTGATACAGGAATGCATCGGTTAGGGTTTCATTTAGATGAAGCACAAGCCGAATTTAATCGGCTTGCTAATTGTCAAGTGATACGTAAATCGATAAACATTATTAGCCATTTTAGCTCAGCGGATGAATTTGATTCAGCACAAACTAACCAACAAAATGCACGATTAGATGCGTTTATTCATTCTTCAGGCAATAAATCATTGATCAACAAACTTTCTATTGCTGCCTCTGGAGGAATATTGCATTGGCCTGATTCTCATCGTGATATGATAAGAGCAGGAATTGCGTTGTATGGTGTTTCTCCTTTCAATGATCCTATTGCGGATCTTAAACCTGTAATGACATTCAAATCTGAATTAATTGCTGTGCGTAAACATAAAAAAGGCCAAGCTGTCGGTTATGGTCAAATCTGGACAAGCCGCAAAGATACGCTTTTAGGCGTGGTTGCTATGGGGTATGGCGATGGTTATCCACGCAATATTCCAGAAAATACGCCTGTCGTTATTAACGGACGCCGAGTGCCAATAGTGGGGCGAGTTTCGATGGATATGATTGTGATCGATTTGGGGATTGATAGTCTAGAAAAACCCGGTGATGAGGTCATATTTTGGGGTAAACAGTTACCTGTTGAAGAGATTGCTAAGCATACCGGTATCAGTGCATATGAGCTTTTAACGCGCTTAACTTCCCGCGCAAAAATTCACTATATAGATTAATCATTATGATGAAAAAAATATTTTTATATACGATTCTTACACTCATTATTATTATAGGTGGTGCAATTGGTATTAGTTACTATTTTCTGCACCAATTCTCAAAACAGCAAATGCAAGTCACAGATGACAACCAAATATTTGTGCTTAAAAAGGGAACGACTTTGCATCAATTAGTTGCTGAAATAAAACAAAATAACTTAATGCAACAAGCTTATTTGTTACCTTATCTTTATAAATTAGATCCTTCGTTGAGTTCGATAAAAGCTGGCACTTATCAATTACATGCTCACATGACAGTTGAAGAATTTTTACAGTTACTAGTCTCTGGAAAAGAGAGTAATTTTTCTATTCAATTTGTTGAAGGTAAACGGGCTAAAGATTGGCTTAATGTGCTTAAAACTACACCTTATATTCAACAAACACTCGATGGCAAATCCAATGAAGAAATTGCTAAATTATTGGGTATTGATGGTTCAATCGAAGGGTGGTTATCACCAAATACATATCTTTATACGGCCGATTCGACTGATGTAAGTATATTAAAACGTGCTTATCTGACCATGAAAAATAATTTACAAAAAGTATGGGATAATCGTGATAAGGATTTGCCATATCGATCGCCTTACGAAATGCTAATTATAGCTTCAATTATTGAAAAAGAGACGGGCATTAGTTCTGAAAGAGCGAACGTTGCTTCGGTATTTGTGAATCGATTAAAGGCAAAAATGAAATTACAAACTGATCCAACGATTATTTATGGCTTAGGTGATAATTATACTGGTGCCATTAGGCGCTCTGATCTAACCGATACCAACAATCCGTATAATACTTATGTTATTGAGGGGTTACCGCCTACACCTATTGCTATGCCTAGCCTTGCTTCTTTAGAAGCCGCCGCTCACCCAGCTAAGACCAACTATCTGTTTTTTGTGGCAACAGGCAACGGTGGTCATACGTTCTCCAATAGTTATGGTAGTCATCAACAAGCAGTCAATGAATACCGTAAATTAACGCGTGATGTTAATTAATCTTATCGCTATCATCGCCGCATAAATCAGTATGCGGCATCTATAACAAATTTCAAAAATGTAAGCATAACTGTTTAATTGTGTTCATTTTCGGTAGATAGTTTGTCAAGTTGTTTAATAAGATGTAACAGTTGAACGGTATTTTCAGGATGTTCTTTTAAAGCTTCTTCAAAATAAGGATGAAGTGCAAACGTTGGTATATTCGTTTTGGCATCGATAAGCGCCAAAATCCGCGGAATAAAAATCCATTGTAACCATTCATGACTTTGCATAGTGTCGATTGCAAAAGGTTCTTGGCTTAAAAAAGCAGCAGCTGGTGGTGGCGTTGTTTGCCATAAACGAATGTTTTGTAATTCAAGTTTGATTAACTCAAGTTGTTTTACTATTTTTTTGGTTTGTGACAATTCATCAATAAGTTTGCGATAATATTGCCAATTAAAACAAGGTCCAGGATCAGTTTTACGTTCTGGTGCAATGTCGCTATGACCAGTAATATTTTTAATGCCATACGTGTGTTGCAACAATAAGGTAACAGCGGCTAATTGTTGATATTGATAGTCAGTAAAATCATCTGTATCACAACCTTCCATTTCAATGCCAATCGAAAAATTATTACAATTCTCCCTACCTTCAAAACTTGATTGCCCAGCATGCCAAGCTCGCTTATCAAATGGAACAAATTGAATTATCTCACCATCACGACGAATAAATAGATGGCTAGATACTTCTAGTTGATAAATTGTTGCAAAATAGGGATGTTCGTTAGGATCAAGTTTACCCGTAAATAGTTGTTCAACATAAGGACCACCATATTGATTTGGCGGTAAACTGATATTATGAATGACTATTAATGAAATTTCTTCATTAGCAGGGCGATCATTATAATAAGGTGAAATGACTTGTTTTACACCCTGTAACCAACCTTTAATAATATTAAGTGACATATGGACTCCAATAAACTTTGCTATATACAGCGAGGATAAAAATTAATTTTGCGATAACGTTCACAAACATTATTTTTGCATCTTAGATAGTTGCAATAAATATCAATTATTATTTCCAAAATGGATTTTTACTTATTATTTCATTTTTTTGTTTTGCTATAAAGTCACTACCTTATTCACAGACTTTAACTCACGAGAACATTATGACAGCTCAATCAGGATTTACCTTGTTTGAACTTATGATTGCAATAGTCGTTATTGCTATTCTTACAGCCATTGGCTTACCGGCTTATCAAGGTTATGTAAAAAAAGCTGCTTTAACCGATATGCTACAGACTATGACAGTTTATAAAACCGCTATCGAAATATGTGCAATTGAACAAGGTAATTTAACACATTGCAGTAATGGTAATAATGGTGTGCCCATCAGTAAATCATCTAATTATGTTACATCCGTTTCTGTAGCTAACGGCGTGATTACTTTGGTTGGTAAAGGCGCTTTATTGGGATTAACCACGACCTTAACACCGGCAATTAATTCGACAGAAGGTAATTTAGGTTGGACGCGAAATTGTTTAACAACACCTGCAGATACTTCTTTAACACAAGCTTGTGAAGCTATTTTTAAATTTTGATCGTTAAAACGATTAATAAGGAATATGTGATGAATGAAGAGCAATTAGTTGAAAGTTTAGATAAATTATTGTTGTCAGCATTAGATAAACGGGCTTCGGATATTCATTTTGAACCTTATTTACATCATTATCGTATTCGCATGCGAATTGATGGTGTGCTGCAAGATATGCTTATGCCACCATTGACTTTAGCTAAACAAATTGCCGCTCGGTTAAAAATTATGGCAAAGTTAAATATTGCTGAGCAGCGCTTACCACAAGATGGTCAATTAATAGTAGATCGTTATGCAATGCGGATATCTACGTTATCGGTCATTAATGGTGAAAAAATTGTGCTTAGAGTCATGGACAATAATGAATCGGAACTCACCATTGATGATTTAGGATTAACACAACACGATCTTTCAATATTTCAACAAATTTTAGATTACCCTCAAGGGTTGATTTTAGTGACCGGACCAACCGGTAGCGGGAAAACGGTTACCTTATATAGTGGATTAAAAAAGTTAAACAAACCTGAGCGTAATATTTGTAGCGTTGAAGATCCTATTGAAATCCCCATTGAAGGCATTAATCAAACTGCGATAAATGTTAAAGCTGGTTTAACCTTTGCTGTTATATTGCGAGCGTTACTCAGGCAAGATCCCGATGTGATAATGATTGGTGAAATTCGTGATCCTGAAACAGCAGAGATTGCTATTCAAGCAGCGCAAACAGGACATTTAGTTTTATCCACATTGCACACCAATTCAAGTTTAGGAGCCTTAATTCGATTAAATCAAATGGGGGTTAAAAATTATCTGGTTTCCTCAAGTTTAAAATTAATTATTGCCCAACGTCTTGTTCGTAAGCTTTGTCATTATTGTAAGGTTGTCGCAAGTCAATTAATCGTATTAGGAGGAGAAACAACAGCCCATTTTATTGCTATGGGCTGTGAACATTGTTTTGGTGGGTATCATGGGCGCGTAGGATTATATGAATTTTTACCAATAACGGCAGAAATACAACATCAATTACTCCGTGACCAAATGATTTCACCTACCAATATGGTAACGCTAAAAGTTGCAGGGCAAAAACTGGTTAAAGATGGTGTTACCACCATTGCAGAATTGCAACGTGTTTTGGGTGATTATCTATGAAAAGACTCTACGTTTGGTATGATTTGGATTTTAATGAAAATAAAATAATTGCGTCTTCTCAGCAAGAGGCGAAAAAAAAGCTGTTATTACAAGGCAAAATTGCCATCAAAATAAAAGCAGTTAAATATATTAATAAACATAGTTTTAATCGTTTAGAGTTACTGGTTGTTACTAAACAAATAGCAACGATGCTTAAAGCAGGGCTTTCTATTGTTGATAGTTTACTTATTTTAGCCAAAGAGCACCCTCATCCTCATTGGCAATATCTTCTTGTTGAAATTGAAAATCAGATTGCAAAAGGGGAACCTTTATCAAAAGTTTTAACTAAACATCATTTAGTCTTTCCAACACTTTATTGTGAAATTGTTGCAATCGGTGAGATGACAGGACAATTGGATTCAAGTTTTGAACAGTTAACGTTACAACTCGAAAAATCCATTAAACTACAAAAGCGTATCAAACAGGCCATGCGTTATCCATGCTTTTTACTCTCGGTATCAATAATTGTGATAGTGATAATGCTATTAGTGGTTTTACCCAAATTTGCTGACATTTATCAAGATTTCAATGCTCAATTGCCGTTGTTTACCCAATGCGTTATCGATTTGTCAAACTTTTTACAACGAACTTGGTTCGTTGTTTTAATTACTCTGTTACTAAGCTATTTATTATATCGATATTATCTTAAGCTTCGCTATCGTGATGTGATTGATAGTTATACATTAAAATTACCTATAATCGGTAAAGTAATTGGTAGTAATTGTTTAACACATATCTTTCAAACAATAGCAATAACTCAACAAGCTGGTATCCCTTTACTTGCAGGTTTGACCGCTTCGGCTAATACGATTACCCATCACGTATATCAAAAAAGTATTTTTTATATGATAGCCGAAATCGAAAAGGGGTTTTCTTTTAGTCATGTTTTACAAACACAACCGTGTTTTCCAACTTTATGTCGTCAATTGATCCACATAGGTGAACAATCCGGTACGCTGGATTTGATGCTTGCAAAGTTAGCGGATTACTATGAAGAGCAGAGTCAAACATTAACTGATAATTTATCTCAATTATTTGAACCGTTGTTAATGTTAATACTAGCGCTAATAATTGGAAGTTTAATTATTGCTATGTATTTGCCTATCTTTCAACTTGGCGAAGTGATTAACTAATGATAGCTTGTATTATAGCGGTGTTAGGTGCATGTATGGGCAGTTTTATTTGCGTTGCTTTTAGTCGGTTTTCGCCATTACATACTCCCTTCATTTATTTATCGGCCATAAGTTTAACATGTTCATCGTGTCCAAATTGCTTCAATAAACTAAAAGTTTGGCAATTAGTTCCGCTGTTGTCTTATTTTCTATTAATACAACGTTGTTATGCTTGTCAGGCTAAAATACCGGCTTATTATTTTTTGTTAGAGTTAGCTATTTCAGTGTTGTTTTTGGTGATTTATTGGCATAAAGGTATTAATGCGCAAAGTATTATTTTAATGATGTTGGGCTGTTATTTTTTACTATTAGCCTTAATCGATTTTAAATATTATCTATTGCCGGATTTTTTTACTCAACCATTAATGTGGGGAGGCTTATTGGCGGCATATTTGAACATCAGCAATATAATATTAACCGATGCATTTATTGGCATTTTATGCGGGTATCTTTTATTAAAAGTACCGGCTAGTTTGTTTTATTTAGTTTCAAACAAGCATGGATTAGGCGGGGGAGATATAAAATTACTTGCCGCGATAGGTGCATGGATTCCTTATCATTTACTTTCCTTATTAGTAATTATGGCTTCAATATTGGGTATTTTTTATTTTCTGATCTTAAACTATCTTTTTTATCGACAATCATTAAAAGTTATTCCATTTGGTCCATTTTTATTAATTTCGGCGTATTGCTGCTGCTATTTTAGTTAATTAAATGATTAAAAGGGTTAAATTTCGCTCAAACACATCTAATCTTTTTATGTAATGTAAATCGATTAAATATTTCATTCTTTTTCAAAATTCATCAGTTAGCTTATCTGTATTTTAATATATAACTAAAATCACTAATCATAGTAAAAGAAGTTATTTTTATAAAAGCTAGAATAGCAGTATAGTACTAATCAATAAACTGATTAAGTTTACAATTGAGAATGAATAAGGAATGTATAATGAGTCGTATTAATGAATTGAAATCAGAGATGATTGCATGGCGTCATCACATCCATGCCTACCCAGAAACCGCATTTGAAGAGAAGAAAACAACTGAATTTATAATTGAAAAGCTTAAATCTTTCGGTATAACTGAGCTCTATACCGATTTTGCACCAACTGGTGTGGTCGGTATTATTAAAGGCAAAAAAGAAGGTCGAGTTATCGCGTTGCGTGCCGATATTGATGCTTTAGATATTATAGAAGAGAATAAAATAGATTATTGTTCAACTATCCCCGGTAAAATGCATGCCTGTGGTCATGATGGTCATACTGCAACATTATTAGGCGTGGCTAAATATTTGAGTGAACACCGTGATTTTTCGGGTACAGTCGTTGTTATCTTCCAGCCAGCTGAAGAAAACGAAGGCGGTGCTCGTGTTATGGTTGAAAATGGCTTGTTTGATCGTTTTCCAATTGAAGCTGTCTATGGTATTCATAATCAACCGAATATGAAATTAAATCATTTTTACATTAACCATGGACCAATGATGGCATCATATGATGTTTTCGAAATCAAAGTAACAGGTGTTGGCGCTCATGCTGCCGCTCCTCATCTTGGTAAAGATACAATTTTAACGGCAACACAAATCGTAAATAGTTTGCAAAGCATTGTCAGCCGCAATGTCGATCCTATTAGCTCTCTTGTGGTGAGTGTTACGCAAATACATAGTGGCGATACGTGGAACGTGTTACCACAACAAGCGGTAATTCGTGGTACAGTTCGTGCTTTTAGCGCCGATGTACAAGATATGGCTGAGCAACGTATTAAACAAATTGCAACAGGTATTGCCAGCACATTCGAAGCCAAGGCTGAGGTTGATTATCAACGGCGTTATCCAGCAACAATTAACTATGCCAAGCAAGCAGATATTGCGATAGAAGCAGCTAAAAAAGTTGTTGGTGAAAATGGTCTTATTATCGATCCTTTACCATCAATGGGCTCGGAAGATTTTGCTTTTATGCTGCAAAAAATACCGGGTGTATATGTGTGGCTAGGTGCTGGCAAAGGTGCTAATTTACATAACCCAGCCTACAATTTTAACGATGAAGTTTTAACAACTGGGGCGCAATACTTTATTGAAATAGTCAATCAAGAACTTGGGGGTTAACTCAACCTAGCATTTTTTAATTGTTATCAAAAGATTTACTCAACTAATCAGTTAACTATCTTTATAATGTAGTTGTTAACTGATTAGCTCTCACAGATCCTAACAAGTATTAATTAATGAAAACAAAGTTTACTCTCTACAGCGCCTTTTACTCTAAATTGTGTGTTGAGATCGATGCCATTAGCAAGCACAACTTGAACATAAATATCATTGTCTTGATTTAATTTCATCGTTGCAAGGACTTGACCGCTTTCGCGCCAATTGCCATCAATCTGGCATTCGATGGTATCACCAATATTGGGTAAACTATCGCTTTTACCCGTTAATAAATAAAGCCCTCGTTTATTAGCCCCACGAAATTGAGCTCGAGCCACCATTTCTTGACCACAATAACAACCCTTATCAAAACTGATGGCGTCATAATATTGTAAATTACATGCTTGAGGCAGTAATGTTTCACAATTTTCCTTATCGATAATGGCATAACCAGCTTCTAAATCAAGTTGCATCCATCGGCTACAAGGTTGTAAATCTTCATCGGTAGTTTGAGGTGATACTCTAATTGCCCGTGTATGAGGTAAATTTAATTTGATATAAGTAATATTATTATGGGTAATACAATTTTGATGATTGAATTGGTCAATAATGTCTGCGGGTATCGCATCGTATTCTAAACCAACGATATTTAAATCATTAACCTGCTCGATAGAGACTTTAGAAAATACGGCATATTTTTTTAAAGCAGCAATTTGCACATCAGCAACACTTTTACGTAAGATATAGTAGATATCTTGCTCTCGTTGAAATAATAGTATGTTACTCCACATTCTGCCTTTAGCATCACAATGTGCAGCGAATAAGGCAGTTTGCTGAGAAAGGTGATCGATATCAATCGTCACTTGTCCTTGTAAATATTTGCGATTATCCACTCCAGATACTTTTACTAACTGCCAATCGGCAAGTGAAATGGGTTTAGTTGAGAAATTGCTCATAATAGTGCCTTTTACAAATAAAGAATTTTAACATCAGTAACACTAGAGTTCCAATTTTCTAAAGTGTTAAAACAAAACAAAAATGACTGGAAAATCAATATATAATATTTTGATTACTTTATTAAACTCCCTTTATTTTAATTTTGCAAATTTACACTATTATTTTTTTATTGTGATTTAGTTAAAAGTTATATCATTGACTTAATTGATTTTATATATAAGTTAATGCACAATAAATCAATAGATGACAAAAAAGTTATATTGGAGGCAATAACCATGGCAAAATTGTCAGGTGCGGAAATGGTCATTCAGTCATTGATTGATCAAGGAGTAAAACAGATATTTGGTTATCCTGGTGGAAGTGTTCTTGATATTTATGACGCAATTCATACACTTGGTGGTATTGAACATATATTAGTTCGTCATGAGCAAGCAGCTGTGCATATGGCTGATGGGTATGCACGAGCTACAGGGGATGTTGGTGTTGTGCTAGTTACATCTGGACCAGGTGCAACTAACACTATTACCGGTATTGCAACTGCCTATATGGATTCTGTGCCACTGGTTATATTATCTGGACAAGTAGCAAGTAATTTAATTGGCAATGATGCATTCCAAGAGTGTGATATGGTCGGTATTTCAAGACCAATTGTTAAACATAGTTTTTTAATCAAAGATACTCAAGATATTCCAGAAATTATCAAAAAAGCATTTTATATTGCGTCAACCGGTCGTCCAGGTCCTGTTGTCATTGATTTACCGAAAGATATTGTTAATCCTGCCAATAAATATAATTATCATTATCCAAAATCAGTATCGATGCGTTCTTATAATCCAACAATACAAGGACATAAAGGACAAATAAAAAAAGCGCTAACGACACTTTTTACTGCTAAAAAACCGGTTCTTTTTATTGGTGGCGGTGTGATTTCTGCTAATGCAAGTGAGGCGATCAAACTGTTTGCTGAAAAATTGAATCTGCCTGTTGCTTCAACGCTGATGGGCATTAGTGCTTTCCCCGGAACAAATAAACATTATCTAGGCATGATAGGTATGCACGGTGTGTATGAAGCCAATATGTCGATGCATAATGCGGATGTTATTTTGGCTATCGGTGCACGTTTTGATGATAGAACAACTAATAATGTTGAAAAATATTGTCCTAAAGCCAAAATAATTCATGTAGATATCGATCCTACTTCAATATCTAAAACCATCATGGCAAGTATTCCTGTTGTTGGTGATGCTAAAGTTGTTGTAGAAACTATGTTAGATCAAATTGATGAACTAAACATAGAGCGTGATTTAGATGCCTTGGTTGATTGGTGGAAACAGATCGAACATTGGCGAGCTCGACATTGCCTTGCTTATAGTCATGAAGGTAACAGTATTAAACCGCAAGAAGCAATTGAAGTATTATATAAATTAACTAAAGGCGATGCTTATATCACTACTGATGTGGGTCAACATCAAATGTTTACAGCGCTTTATTATCCGTTTGATAAACCAAGACACTTTATTACTTCTGGTGGACTTGGTACCATGGGGTTTGGCTTACCAGCAGCATTAGGTGTTAAATTAGCATTTCCAAAAAATCGAGTTGTTTGTGTAACCGGTGATGGTAGTATTCAAATGAATATTCAAGAACTATCAACAGCATTACAATATGGTTTACCTATTTTAATTTTGAATCTTAATAATCGTTTTTTAGGTATGGTTAAACAGTGGCAAGATATGATTTATGCAGGGCGACATTCCTCGTCTTATATGGAGTCATTACCTGATTTTGCTAAAATTGCTGAAGCTTATGGTCATGTTGGCATAAGTATTAATAAGCGTGAAGAGCTTGAATCCAAACTTAAACAAGCGTTATCAATTAAAGATCGACTTGTTTTTGTCGATGTGATGACCGATGCTACAGAACATGTTTATCCAATGCAAGTTCGTGGTGGTTCAATGAGTGAAATGTGGTTAAGTAAGACGGAGAGAACCTAATGCGTTATATATTATCTATTTTAACTGAAAATGAACCTGGCGCATTGTCTAGAATAATTGGTCTATTTTCACAACGTGGTTTTAATATCGAAACCATTACAACGGCGCAAACCGAAGATCCAACCATGCATCGTATGACAATTCAAACCTCAGGCGATGAGCATGTACTTGAACAAATTCAGAAACAACTTCATAAACTAATTAATGTATATCGTGTTAATGATTTGACTGAAGGTCCTCATGTTGAGCGTGAAATTATGTTAGTTAAAGTTGCTGCTAAAGATTCAGATGCACGTGACGAAGTGAAGCGATGTGCCGATATCTTTAGAGGATCAATTGTTGATGTGACTGCAACGCATTATATTGTTCAGTTATCGGGCACCAGTGAAAAGCTTGATTCATTCTTATTATCAATCAGAGAAACATGTAATATTGTGGAAACTGTTCGATCAGGGATTATTGGTTTGTCCCGTAGTGAAAAAACGGTCAAATAGTTATCTAGTCTAGATATAACAAGGTACCTTAAGTGCCTTGTTAAGTTCTATTTTTAGTTAATTTTCAAAAAAAATTTTTTAGATATTATTACATGTTACATCAATAAATTATGCTTAAACTCGCACATTTAACTTCGTTTTGATTTTCTTTGATTTTGAGATGTGTTTTAAACTGTAACAAAATTAAAATTACATCAACAATCAAATTACTATTAAAAATACTTGTTAATCAAATCATTCAGCCTAAACAACAGTTAAAAGTAATTATTCAATTGAGACCTATACTTGATTCTGTTATACTATCTTCCCGTCTGATTCATCGTATATTGTGTTGGTTTTTATGGTTTAAAAACGCACAATATTATTCTAATAAATTAATAATGGTCTGGTATTAATGGTTACGAATTATATTTTTGTTACAGGCGGTGTCGTTTCTTCTTTGGGTAAAGGCATTGCCGCAGCGTCTCTTGCTGCAATTTTAGAAGCCCGCAATTTAAAAGTCACCATGCTCAAACTCGATCCCTATATTAATGTTGATCCGGGCACAATGAGTCCTATTCAACATGGTGAAGTTTTTGTTACCGAAGATGGGGCAGAAACTGATCTTGATTTGGGTCATTATGAGCGTTTTATTCGCACTAAAATGACACGCAAAAATAACTTTACTACTGGGCGAATTTATTCCGATGTACTACGTAAAGAGCGACGTGGTGATTATTTAGGGGCAACTGTTCAAGTTATTCCTCATATCACTAACGAAATTAAATCACGCGTGATTGAAGGTGCAAAAGGTTTTGATGTTGCTATTGTTGAAGTTGGCGGCACAGTGGGTGACATTGAATCACTTCCATTTTTAGAAGCAATTCGTCAATTAGCAGTTGATGTTGGCCGTGAACATACGTTATTTATGCATTTAACGTTAGTACCTTATTTAGCTTCGGCTGGGGAAGTAAAAACCAAACCGACACAACACTCTGTAAAAGAGCTGCTATCAATTGGTATTCAACCTGATGTATTAATTTGTCGTTCAGATCGCATTATTCCTGCTAATGAACGTGCTAAAATCGCACTATTTTGTAATGTACCTGAGCGCGCAGTTATTTCATTAAAAGATGTTGATTCTATTTATAAAATCCCTGCACTATTAAAATCTCAGAATTTAGATACATTTGTTTGCAATCGCTTCCACCTTGAATGTAAAGAAGCTGATCTGTCTGAATGGGAACAGGTAATTTATGAAGAAGCCAACCCAATAGGTGAAGTGACTATTGGTATGGTTGGAAAATATATTGCTCTACCTGATGCTTATAAATCGGTAAACGAAGCATTAAAACATGGCGGGTTAAAAAATCGTTTAACTGTTCATATTCGATATATTGATTCTGAAGATCTTGAATCTCGTGGTACGGAATTATTACAAGGTTTAGATGCGATTTTGATTCCTGGTGGCTTTGGTTATCGAGGTGTTGAAGGAAAAATCATGGCGGCTCGTTATGCGCGTGAAAATAAGATTCCTTATTTAGGTATTTGCCTTGGTTTACAAGTTGCTTTAATTGAATATGCTCGTAATATGGCTGGTATTAAAGATGCCAATTCTACAGAGTTTGTTAAAGATTGCGCTAACCCAGTTATCGCGTTGATCACAGAATGGAGTGATGAATCTGGTAACGTGGTTCAACGTAATGAGAACAGTGATTTAGGTGGTACTATGCGATTAGGTTCGCAAATTTGCCATTTAGATACAAATTCTAAAGTATTTGATATGTATAAAAAAGAGTCGATCACTGAACGTCATCGTCATCGTTATGAAGTAAACAACAATTTATTACCGGAAATTGTGAAAGCTGGATTGAAGATCACTGGACTATCAACTGATAAGAAATTAGTTGAAATTATTGAGATTCCAGAACACCCTTGGTTTGTCGCATGTCAATTCCATCCGGAATTTACTTCAACACCACGAGATGGACATCCATTGTTCAGTAGTTTTGTGAAAGCTGCTAAAGAGTATCAAGATCAGCAGCAAAAATAGTTTATTTTTACATTAGTTATATATCTGTCATATAGAGGAAAAAAACATGGCAAAAATCGTTAAAGTACATGGTCGTGAAGTGATCGACTCTCGTGGTAACCCAACAGTTGAAGCCGAAGTGCACTTAGAGGGTGGTTTTGTTGGTCTAGCAATTGTTCCATCTGGTGCGTCAACTGGTTCACGTGAAGCACTAGAACTTCGCGATGGTGACAAGTCTCGCTTTTTAGGTAAAGGCGTATTAAAAGCTGTTGAAAATGTTAATGGACCTATTGCTAAAGCTGTTTTAGGAAAAGATGCTTTAGATCAAGCAGCTATCGACCAAATCATGATTGATTTAGATGGTACTGATTTCAAATCTAACTTAGGTGCTAATTCAATTTTAGCCGTATCTTTAGCAAATGCTAAAGCAGCAGCAGCAGCTAAAGGTGTACCACTTTATCAACACATCGCTGATCTAAATGGTACTCCAGGTCAATACTCTATGCCATTACCAATGATGAACATCATCAACGGTGGTGAACACGCTGATAATAACATCGACTTACAAGAATTCATGATTCAACCAGTTGGTGCAAAAACAGTGCGTGAAGCAATTCGTATTGGTTCTGAAGTATTCCACAATTTAGCTAAAGTTTTACACGCTAAAGGTATGAATACAGCAGTTGGTGACGAAGGTGGTTTTGCACCTAACCTAGATTCAAATGCTGAAGCGTTAGAATGTATTAAAGAAGCAGTAGAAAAAGCAGGTTATGTATTAGGTAAAGACATTACACTTGCGATGGACTGTGCTGCATCTGAATTCTATAACAAAGAAACTGGTAAATATGTATTAAAAGGCGAAGGTAATAAAGAGTTTACTGCTCAAGAATTTACTCGTTATTTAGAAAGTTTAAGTGAACAATATCCAATTGTTTCTATCGAAGATGGCTTAGATGAAAGCGATTGGGAAGGTTGGGCATACTTAACTAAAGAATTAGGTCACAAAATCCAATTAGTGGGTGATGATCTTTTCGTTACTAATACCAAAATCTTCAAACAAGGTATTGAAAAAGGTATCGCTAACTCAATCCTAGTTAAAGTTAACCAAATCGGTACATTAACTGAATCAATTGCAGCAGTTAAAATGGCTAAAGATGCTGGTTATACAGCAGTAATTTCTCATCGTAGTGGTGAAACAGAAGACTCAACCATTGCTGATTTAGCTGTTGGCTTAGCAGCAGGTCAAATCAAAACTGGTTCTATGAGCCGTTCAGACCGTATTGCTAAATACAACCAATTAATGCGTATTGAAGAAGCGTTAGGTTCTAAAGCACCATTTAACGGTTTAAAAGAAGTTAAAGGTCAATAATTAATTTTTAACGAAAATTAATCGTTATTTAAAAACGGTGATAAATTCACCGTTTTTTATTTTCATTTTATTTAATATAACCTTATATAAGGATAGTTGCACTGACTTATATTGTGTTGTACCCTTATTGCCTTGATTTTATGACTTATCTTTAATATTGCATATTAAGTAATACTTGAGTCATTTTATATTTTTTTAAATTAACCGAGTTTAGTTTTTTCTGATTATGAATAATATTACAAATATGCCCCAGCCTAAAAGTAAATGGCAACTTTTTCATTGGCTTTGTGTAGGCAAACTTCCACTTAATGAACTTTGGCTTAAACCGACTTATCGGTATAAGTTCTTTTTTCGCACACTTTTTTTAAGCCCAATTACACTCAAATTGCTCGATAAATTGAGACAATATCCTTTACTTGGTTATTACCTTTCCTGCCAAACCAATTTACCTTGTAAATTACAACGGCCATATTTATCATCATGTTTGACACAAAAAGAGCGTTTAGCCGCTTTAGTTTATCATTATGATTTTTTATCAAAGCAATCCGGCAATATGTCTAAGGCTTTTTATAACCCAGAATTGCCTTATATTTTGGCTAATATCGACGCTAAAAACGAAACTAACATACAAATAGCTATTCAAGCACGGAATAAATATGCGCGTGAAGGTGAATTGAGTCTCTATTTTTATGATAATGACGGTATTGATTTAGCAACTTTAACCTTCACCCTTGTAGAATATCAAAAAAAATCTACGCTATTTATTGCTGGTTTACAAGGAACAGGGCATCATGAAGCACGAAGTCGTGTACAAAAAGCAACAAAGCAGTGCTATGGGCTTTTTCCAAAACGTGTAGCGGTAGAAGCGGCGTTAATTATTGCTAAATATTTTAATTTAGAACAAGTGATTGCTGTTGGTAATAACACACATGTGTACAATAACTGGCGATATAATAGCCGACAAGAAAGAATCTTATCGGATTACGATGATTTTTGGTTAACAATTGATGGTAAACCAGATTCTAGAAACTTATTTATATTACCGACCGAAATTAATCGAAAATCGATTGACGAAATAGCAAGTAAAAAACGTTCTGAATATCGTAATCGTTATGCGTTATTAGATCAGCTTAAAGTTAGCATTGAAGAAAGTTTATCCTCATTACGTTGATAATGAGGATATATTGGAGCAGAGTTTCATTTCTAATTTTTATAACTATAATATTTGAAGATAAACATGGAAAGGAATAAAAATGTATTATGGTATTTTGATTGCATTTGTCCCATTGTGTTTAGGTTATTTGATTAAGATTAAAGATCAAAAATGGCTAGCCAAAATTAATCAGATACTTGGCTATATGGTCTATTTTATTCTTTTTATCATGGGGGCTGAATTAGCTCAGTTAGACAATTTAATCACAAATTTACAACATATTTTGATCTATACCGCTGTTGTTTTTGCCTGTACTTTTGGTGGTAATTTTTTGGCATTAATCTTATTTGATCTATTTTTGCCTTGGAAAACAGCGAATACCCGCTCGTCGTTTGAATCTCGTTTTAAATTGATTTTTGAATCTTTAAAAGTATTTATTGCCTTGATACTTGGTTTTATTGCGGGCTTTTTACCTTTGTTTTTTTGGCAATATACTGGCAGCATTATTCAAATAGTGTTAGTTTTACTTCTATTGCTCATTGGTATCCAGCTACGTAGTAACAATATCTCGTTTAAACAGATTTTGTTAAATAAAATTGGTTTAACGACGTCTTTAGTCGTGGTCATAAGCACTTTTTTAGGTGGAATATTAGCTGCTTTTATTTTGGATTTTCCAACTCGTGTTGGGCTTGCTATGTCATCGGGATTTGGCTGGTATTCTTTGTCCTTAGTTTTGATGACAGAAGCGCATGGCCCAATCATTGGTAGTGCAACCTTTTTAAATGATATTTTGCGTGAATTGTGTGCAATAATTCTTATTCCAACCTTAATAAGACGCTATAAACTTACTGCGTTAGGTTTGTGTGGCGCAACTTCTATGGACTTTACTTTACCAATGTTACAAAAAGGCGCCGGCATCACTATTGTGCCACCAGCAATTGTACAAGGGTTTGTATTGACTTTATTAATGCCAATATTAATGACACTTTTCAATTATGGTGGATTTTAATGATAAAAGCATTAGTTGTATTCAACTCATAAATCACTCAGGCTAATTTAAAAACTATTTTGCTAATTGAGTTAGTTCAATTAGCAAAGGACAGGATTAAATTAGCTGGTCATTTGTCTAAATATTAAATAGTTTTTAAATTCTTCTAAGCATCAACATCAACTTATTCATTCCATTACTAAGTTTTAAAAGCAATTTATTTATATTGTTTTGAAACTATCAAAAGTAGCAAATTAAGCTAGGTTACCCGTGTAACTGTAAATATTGCATAGGGTGATGCTTTTTATCTTATTAGCTAATCAATAATTGAATCTTTTGTTTTGCATGTAAACTTATGCTCATTTTAACAAAATGGTTTTGAACATTTTTTTTACATCATCTATCAATCTGTTAATGATATTATTTTTCATATATCACGCTAATATAGTTAATTATTCTATTTTATTTTGCTATCAAAATTATCACTATCTAAAAGTTAGATCTGAATCACAAATTTATTATAAAACAATTTCCGCCTTAATTTTATTCGATATAATTGAACAAAAGATTGTTAATGAGACATATGTTCAAAGGGGTAAGCATGATTAGTATTATTTTAGTCTCTCACAGTAAAAAAATTACTGATGGATTAAAAGAAATGATCGAAGAGATGGTCGATTCAACCGGTGATGTAAAAATTTATTCAGCAGGCGGAACAGAGGATGGACGATTAGGAACAGATTCAGTTGCGATTTATAACATCATCGAACAATCAAAAGATCACAAAAATATACTGATATTTGCTGATATAGGTAGTGCCATTTTAAGCACAGAAACCGCTATTGATCTTATCGAAGATGAACAATTAAGAAAAAAGGTAACGTTAGTTGATGCTCCCCTTGTAGAAGGCGCATTTGTTGCGTCAATACAAGCCATGATTGATGAGGATGTTGAAGGTATTTTAGCTGAACTACAAAATATTTAAAAAGTGAGCGTTAGGATGAAATTTTTTCGAAGCTTTGTGGGTTATTGTATCGCTGGAATGATTGTAATGTCAGTGTGGTCACAATTAGGTACTTACGGCATTTTCGGTGGTTTTTTGGCGGCGGTAATCATTATTGGTCCAATGTGGTATATGAATCATTATATCAATCTGACTGGTAATGAAGATGATGCTGCTTTTGTTGATATGGGACTTGCCATTGCAGTATGTGGCATTATGCGCGATACCTTTATTCAAGGTGGACATGCATTTGTCACTTCTTTACCAACCATATTGCTTGTGATTGTCGGCGCTACTTTAGGTGGTATTACTGCTGCTTTCATTGAAAAAGATATGGCGAAGAAAACAGAATTTATTAATGAGAATCCAAGAGAACCTGGTTTAAGACGATCTGATTTTGAAAAGTTGAAAGAAGCAAAAGAAAAGATCTTGCGTAGCAAACAAATCAAAGTTTTTCAAAAAAAGAAATAATTAGCTGAAATATAGGGAGCAAATGATGATGTCAATTAAATTGGCTATTGCAACAATAATCGGTGGTTTTATCTTCCCTTTTGTTATACGCATGGCATGGGGGCGTATGGTTGACAATTGGGGACCAATTGGTGGTTGGATGGCGGCAGCATTTATTGTCGGTACTGTATGGTGCATTAATCATGGAATAGCAACGCCAATGATTACACAAAGTGGTTCAGTATGGGTCGATCAAGGGTTAGCCGCTGGTGTTGGGATTTGGGTTGCCTCAGCTTTAACCGGTGGAAACAAACGTAAATCAGTTAAAAATATTGTTGCAGCAGTCTGTGCAGGTATTGTTGGTGGGTATGTATTATCACTTTTTTTAGTGAATTAAGTAACAAGTAAAACATGTAAAGGATAGACCGAGGTGATGTAATGAGAAGATTAATTAATGATGGCTATGATGTTGTAGAAGAGATGCTAGAAGGTTACTGCTTAGCGCATAGTGAATATGTTGAATTAAAAAAAACGTGTAATCGCGTAGTCGTAAGCAAAAAAATCAGTACAGAGCCAAGAGTGAGAATAATTATTGGCGGTGGTTCAGGACATGAACCCGCATTTTTAGGTTATGTTGGCAAAGATTTTGCCGATGCGGCAGCAGTCGGTAATGTGAACACTTCACCTTCTCCTGAATATTGCTATGAAGCAGTAAAAGCGGTTGATTCTGGTAAAGGATGCCTATTTGTTTATGGTAACTATGCTGGCGATGTTATGAACTTTGATATGGGCGCTGAATTAGCGGCTGAAGAGGGTATCCGAGTTGAAACTGTAACAGTAACTGATGATATCTATTCTTCAAAAAACATTAGTGATCGCCGTGGGGTAGCGGGTGATGTATTTGTGTTCAAAGTCGCTGCCAGTGCTGCCGCCAAAGGTTATGATTTAGATAAAGTTAAAGCTTTAGCTGAAAAAGCTAATGCCAATACTTATTCAATGGGCGTTGCACTATCATCTTGTACATTACCGGTTACAGGCGAAGTCATTTTTGATATGCAAGAGGGTGATATGGAAGTTGGCATGGGCATTCATGGTGAACCCGGTATTGAAAGAACTAAGCTAGAAAAGGCCGATGTTGTTGTTAGCCAATTAATCGATCATCTTTTACAAGACTCCAAAATAAAAACCGGTGATGAAGTGCAATTACTGATTAATGGATTAGGTGGTTTAGCATTGATGGATCAGTATATTTGTTACCGAAAAGCACATCTTTTATTAGCACAAAAGGGCATTAAAATCTATAAACCACTAGTGGGCAATTATGTGACATCAATGGATATGGTGGGGATGTCGATCTCTGTTATCAAGTTAGATGATGAACTAAAACAGCTATTAGACCATCCATGTGATGCGCCTTATTTTAAAATTGCTTATTAACTACCAAGGAGAGGAAAAATGAGCGCCCTGATGCTAAATAAATCTTATTTTATCGAAACATTTAAGAAAATCGCCGATATGGTCGAAAAAAATCGTGACCACCTCAGTAAATTAGATTCTGACATTGGCGACGGTGATCATGGTATTAATTTAACCATAGGTTTTCGTGAAGTAGAAAAGCAATTGCCACTGTTATCTGACTCAACAGCAGATATTGCTGAATTAATGAAGAAAGTAGGAATGATTTTATTGAGCAAAGTCGGCGGAGCATCAGGGCCTTTATATGGTAGTTTTTTTATGAAAATGGCAAACAATACAACTGGAAAACAAGCTGTAACATTCAAAGAGTTTTGTCAAATGTATCAAGATGGTGTTGAAGCTGTCCAAATGCGAGGAAAAGCCGAACTTAATGATAAAACAATGATAGATGCACTGATTCCGGGTCTTAAAGTATTAAACAATTATAAAGAAGGTGATGACCCTATAAAAACGTTAGAAATTTGCGTTGATGAAATGAAAAAAGGTTCTGATTTAACTATTCCATTGGTTGCAAAAAAAGGGCGATCCATGCGATTAGGTGAACGAGCTATTGGACACAGGGATGCGGGATCTGAATCAGCTTGGATGATTATGAATGAATTCTTACAGCAATTAAAACTCGAGAAGTAATTCTCCAGAAGTAAATTAATTATTTTAATTGAATTAATAATAATTAATTAGTTAGTAAATGTGTTTATAAGAGGATTTTAATATGGATAAGGTTTTTGTTAGTCCTAATAGATATGTACAAGGTAAAGATTTGCTGACTCGTGCAGAAGCATACATCAAACCCTTTGGGACCAATTTTTTAATCCTAGCAGATAAGAATATTTGGAATATTGCAGCCAATCAACTAGCTGATTCACTCGAAAAAGCCGAATTATCGATTACTAAAGCCATTTTTAACGGCGAATGTTCAATGGTAGAAATTAACCGATTACTTGATGAGTTTAAATCAAAAAAATTTGATGCAATTATTGGTGTAGGTGGTGGTAAAACACTAGATACGGCTAAAGCACTTGCAGCTAAATATAATATACCTAAAGTTTGTGTACCAACTACGGCATCAACCGATGCGCCAACGGCTAAAGTTTCAGTCGTTTATACTGAAGATGGTGTTTTTGACTTTTTATGGCACCATTATAAAAATCCAGACTTGGTATTAGTTGACACTCGAGTGATTGCAAATGCACCGGTAAGATCGTTAAAATCAGGTATAGCTGATGGGCTGGCAACTTGGGTTGAAGCCAGAACCTCCATTCGCAGTTGCCATAAAACTGATGCTGGTGGTATAGCAACGATTGCTGGTGAAGCAATTGCCAGAGAGTGTGAAAAAACCATATTTGAGTATGCATTACTTGCTGTTGAATCGAATGAAAAGAAATTAGTTACCCCAGCGTTAGAAGCTATTGTTGAAGCTAATACTTTACTAAGTGGTCTTGGTTTTGAAAATGGTGGTTTAGGTGCAGCTCATGCTATTCATAATGGTTTTACTGCCGTATCAGGTGATGTGCATCATCTAACGCATGGTGAAAAAGTGGCATATGGCACAATTGCTCAACTTGTGCTAGAAGGTCGACCAATTGCTGAGCTTGAAAGGTATATCGATTTATATATTAAGTTGGATTTACCAATCACTTTAGAACAAGTGCATTTAGATAAAATTACAGAAGAAGAGTTTCAATTGATTGGCGAAAAAGCCATTGCTCCAGTTGAAACTATCCATAGTCTGCCTTTTGCGGTGACGGCTGATGATGTTATACAAGCTATCAAAGCAACAGATTATTATGTGAAGAGTTATAAAAAACGTTTAGGTATCGCATAACACCAAAACAACACTTGCTTTTAGGTCAACTATCGTTATTGCTTAAATAAGTTGCTTTTTGCCGTAATAATGAGAGTGTTGCTAAAACAAGATAAATGATTAAAAAATGGGGAAGAATAGTCAGGTAATAAATAACTATTCTTTAACCCATTTTTACTATTGGAAGCCTATTAAAAAAAGCGATGAAAAACATTACATCAATACAAGGATAAATTATGAAAAAAATATTCATAGGCACCAGCTGGAAAATGAATAAAACCTTAGCCGAAGCATTGTTATTTTGTGAACAACTAAAAACCTACTACCCCGAAGATTTAAAAAGTCATATCCAACCGTTTGTCATACCTCCTTTTACTTGTGTCCGAGATGTGGCGGAATACTTATATCAACACAAAATAAATTGCTTAACCGGTGTCCAGAATATGCATTTTGAAGAAGCGGGTGCTTTTACCGGTGAAATATCTCCAATTATGGTAAAAGATACCGGTGCTAAAATAGTTGAATTAGGGCATTCTGAGCGCCGTGAATTTTTTGGTGAAACCGACATGACAGTAAATAAAAAAGTTCATGCTGCACTAAAACACCAATTAACACCGTTAGTTTGTGTTGGGGACAGCGCTCAAGAAAAATCTTGGGGCGTCTCGAGTGAAACTGTTGTAAAGCAGATGAAGATTGCATTGTCAGGAATTGATCATAATCAAGCGAGTCAGGTTATTATTGCTTATGAACCAATATGGGCGATTGGTGAAAAAGGCGTTCCGGCAACACCTGAAGAAGCTGAATTTATTCATCATAACTTACGCTTAGCGCTCTCTGATCTCTATGGTTCAGAAGTAGCTAATAATATGATTTTACTCTATGGTGGTAGTGTCAATCTTGAAAATTCGACCCAATTAATTACTCAGCCCAATATTGATGGCCTATTTATTGGTCGCAGTGCATGGCAAGCAACAGGTTTTTGTAATATATTATCCGCTATAAATCAGCAACGATAATATTGATAAACAAGGCGAACTAATGGATAGATTTGATGATAAACAAGAAGCAGAACTACTCACCGAGATAGCTGTTGCCTATTATGAGTATGAACAAACTCAAGAAGAGATAGCACAGCGATTTGGCATTTCGCGTATTAAAGTCGGTCGCTTGTTAAAAAAAGCTAGAGCTGAAGGGATTGTTGAAATCAATGTCAAATATCATCCAATATTTAGTTCACGGATAGAACAACAATTTGTTAACCATTTTGGTATTAAGCGTGCACTGATAGCTTTAGATCATCAAGATGAAGATGAACAGCGACGGCAAGTTGCGGCACTTGTTTCTAACTATTTATCAAGTAATTTAAAAAATGGTATGACTGTTGCGGTAGGGCAAGGTCGAAATGTTGCTGCTATTGCCAGTCATGTAGGGGTGTTTCCTGAAAAACAATGTAAATTTATTTGTGGTATTGGTGGAACGCAACGAGTTGGTGAAATTATTGATGCTGATCATATTAGTCGAAGCCTAGCTAGAAAATTTAATGCCAGCAGTGAAACGCTTTATGCACCAGCATATGTCGAAAACCGCGAGCTTAAACACGCTTTTATGCAAAATCGTGTCATAAAAGATACGTTAGAACGTGCATCTAAAGCTGATATTGCTCTAGTCGGTTTAGGGGATATGAACGAAAATTGTTACATGGTGCAATTAGGTTGGTTTACCCCACAAGAGATCACCTATGCGACATTAAATCAAGGGGTAATTGGTGATATTGCTGGCTATGGTTTTTTCGATATAAATGGCAACCCTGTTGATACTGTAATGAATGATCGGGTCATTGGTTTAAGTATTGAAGAGTTACGTAATATTCCCTGCGTAATCGCTATTGCCTCGGAAAACACCAAATCAACCGCTATTTTAGGGGCGTTGAGATCAGGAGTAATTGATATTATTGCTACCAGTGCATCGAATGCGAGAACAGTGCTGAGTTTGCAGCAAAATACAGCTAAGTAGATAGCTGTATAAATCACATATTGGCGTTTTTATCTTCTTATTATCTTTTTCATCTTTCTCATTAGTAACATTGGCGGGGGATTAACACCATCAGGTGATCCGCCGTTATTTATTGGTTTTTTTTAGAGTTGATTTTTGGGCTGTTAAGCAGATGCTTTGCCCGGTTAATATTATATCTTAACTGAAGATAAATGTTCCGTCCTCCATTTTAAAAATAATTAATTTTGCTGACAAGTTCAAGAAAACAACGGCGATTATGTATAAAAATATTGTTTTTGGGGATTTTAGTGTATTTCGAAAAACTAAAAAATAGCACAAAATTTTACCGATATTTATGATGATCTAAATATTGAAGTCAAATATAGATAGGAAAACATCAATTTGAAATAACTTACAAATTTGATGGTAGGGATGCATCCTATACTTTTATTTATGAAAGTAATAAAACAAAATTAATAACAGTCTATTTTTCAGATTAAATATTCACAAAAAATTCAGATCATTTAATGCAAAAATAGAAAAAAGCTATAGCAAAGAATTGGTTTGTTCCACTTTTCGTTTAATTGTTTTTTGTTATTCTTACAATTTTCTGTAACTAACGTCATTTCACTTTTAATCGTGGATGTTATCATTATACCGTATTGTCATTATCAGCTATAAAAGCTAGGTTTTGTCAGAACGCTATAGTAAAAGTAAACCATTTGATTGGCAATATTTATACAAAGGCGTGAATGACAGAAAGAATCGAATATTCAAATAGATATGAGCTTAACTTATTGTCGTTATTTATAATTGCAGATAGCACTTTTTGAACGCTTTGATAAAATAGTTACAAATAGACGCTATTATCCCAATAGGAATTTAAAATGAGTGTGCAAATAGAAAAAGTTATATTACATAAATTAATTAGAAAAAGTGACACTGAAATCGAATTACAGCTTCGTGATACAATACTCAGTAATCAACAAGCGGTTGTGAATTTAATTGAAGATATCAATCGTATCTATAACAACAAAAGCAAAGCTTACGGACTTTTTAATAGTGAAAGTTTGTTTGAACAATCGCTTAAAGAATTACGTTTAGGTAATCAAGATTTTCTCCACTTTAGTCAAGAATCAACTAAACAATTACGTAATGAACTTGCCAAATATCCGTTTGCCGAAGGGGGAACAGTGGTATTTTGCCTTTATCGCTATTTAGCGGTGGAATATCTAATTATTGCCGTGTTAAATAGCTGTTCAAGCATGCTTGTGAATGAAGATTTGGATATTTCCGAAACCCAATATTTAGATATCGATCATGCCGATATTATTGCACGAATTGATATAACAGAATGGGAAACTCAAGCTGATTCAAAACGTTATTTGACTTTTTTAAAAGGTCGAGTAGGGCGAAAAGTGTCAGACTTTTTTATGGATTATTTAGGCGCTAGTGAAGGATTAGATGCCAAAGCGCAAAATAAAACGTTAGTCAAAGCGGTTGATGATTATTGCCAAGAGATGCAATTTGATAAACAAGACAAAAACGCCGCGCGTGAAAATGTTTATAATTACTGTCAAGGTCAATTGCAAGCAGGCGAAGAGATAGAACTCAAAAACCTAGCCAATGAATTACCAGTCAGTGACGATAACAACTTTATGCAATTTGTTAAAAACAGTGAGTATGATTTAGAAGACACCTTTCCAGTTGATCGCAGCGCATTACGTCAATTAAAGAAATTTTCAGGTAGTGGTGGTGGATTAACCCTCAGCTTTGATTCCGATCTGTTAGGCGAACGCATAAAATGGGATCCGCAAACTGATTCTTTGGTGATTAAAGGTATTCCACCTAATTTACGCGATCAACTGCAACGTAACAGTGGCTCAAATTAACTATTAGGATGAATAACAGTATGAAATACATTGGTGCACATGTGAGTGCTTCGGGCGGTGTTGACAACGCACCGATTAATGCCTATCAAATTGGTGCAACTGCCTTTGCCTTATTTACTAAAAATCAACGACAATGGCATGCAAAACCATTAGAGTCATCGATAATTGATAGCTTTAAAAAGCGTTGTGAAAAATATGGCTTCACGAGTAAACAAATCCTACCGCATGATAGCTACCTAATTAATTTAGGTCATCCCGATCCTGAACAACTTGAAAAATCGCGCACTGCTTTTCTAGACGAAATGCAGCGCTGTGAACAGTTAGGTTTAACACTGTTAAATTTTCATCCGGGTAGTCATTTAAAACAAATCTCAGTTGATGAATGCCTCAAGCGTATAGCTGAGTCGATTAATATGACTTTAGATAAAACCAAAGATGTAGTGGCCGTTATTGAAAACACAGCCGGACAAGGTTCTAATTTAGGTTATAAATTTGAACATTTAGCACAAATAATCGATCAAGTTGATGATAAAAGCCGGGTAGGTGTATGCATTGATACTTGTCATGCTTTTGCTGCCGGTTACGACTTACGCACTGAAAAAGCCTGCCAAGAAACCTTTGCTGAATTTGAAAAAATTGTTGGGTTTAATTATCTACGTGGTATGCACTTAAATGATGCCAAAAGCGAACTTGCTAGCCATGTCGATCGCCACGACAGCTTAGGTAAAGGTAACATTGGCAAAACCGCTTTTAAATATATCATGCAAGATCCAAGAATAGATGAAATCCCTTTAATTTTAGAAACCATTAATTCTGATATTTGGGCTCAAGAAATTGCTTGGCTAAAAGAACAAGTATCAGCATGAAAAAATTTTTATTAAAGGGTTTATTTTGGGGATTCATTTTATCATCCCTTAATTCTTATAGTTATGCAGCAATGCTTGGCGAAAACAAGTTAATAGAATGGGATAAAACAACAATTCAGTCTCAATATCGGTCGGATATTCGCATGTATAGCCCATTTACTGTTTATAATATTGAAAATGAACCTGAATCTACTTTTGTTTCATTATCTGATGATGTGCATTTATATGATGAGAATAATCAACAAGCTATTATTTTAATTCCTGGAGATGAAAAAGAGAGTTACCAAAATGAACAATATTTACTGACAGATTCATACCGTGCTAAATTTTTTGAGTTGGCAGGTTTATCAGAAGACGATAAGGTTTTTATATACGATTATAAACATAATGACTTAACATCATTGCCGATTAGTCAGTTAAATGCTTTTGCTGTGGTGGATACGACTTATTATAAAGCTCCTTTTAAGCAGAACGATTATATATATGGTTTTAAATTAGATGAAAAACTATTTGATCACCATTCAGATTATCTGGTGTCTTTTGGTAAAGAGAATCCATTCGCTCAAGAACAATTAACGCCATTATCGTGGAAAAAAATTAGCAAAGACGATTTCCCAGTACTTGATAAAAATATTGAAATTGCCTCTATTAGATGTCATTGGCCGACAGATGACTTAGTAAAAGGGGATAGCTATTTGTCCGAAGTAAATGGTTTACAATTTTATCTACAAGACTATCAAAAGCCATCCGATCCTGATACGGTTTTAGAGCATTTGATTATTTTAGATTCGGATTCGAATATGATAACCAATGTTAGTCTTTGTTATAGTGAAGGTGGTGGTTTTAAACCATTGAATAATTTAGCAGATAAAAATGAACCAATAGAACAATGGACAGGTAAACTTTTAAAAAATGAACCCCCTGTTATTTTTGATTTTATTTATGGCTGCGCACCTCTTTTTCAATTTATTAATCTAAAGCATCAGTTGTTTGCACCAAAATACTATTGTCTTGAATAATATTAGGTTTAATTTTGTTTAAAAAGTCATATAAGTTGTATTTAAATTTTGGGTGAGGAGTTAAGTAATCCTCAAGATATTATAATAATATGAAATAAGTGAAATAAGGAAATACTTTGAGTCAATCTACATTACAAGCTAAAGATAACGATATAACTCCATATCAATCCATTCCTCAACGCCTGCTGCCAGATAATTTTCGACAAACCTTACAACAAAATATTGATAAGCAATTGGCAATAATAAAAATAAAGGTTGAGGATGAACAAGCAGTTAACAAAACTTGTAATGTTAGTCTTTCAAACCAACAGCAGCGTTATGACATATTGAAATCAATAACCTCGAACGATCTTGATAATGTTTTTGCTTATTTAAATGGTTTGGTACAAAAAAACAATTTAGATTTGGATAATAATGAATTAGATATATTTGATAAAAATGAATTGTCACTCGCCTTATACCAAGATAGTTTGCAACAACTACCTGAGTGTAATTTATGGCATGTATTACGAGCTTATTATTTAGAAAAGCCTAAATATGTCAACAAAGATCTCTCATCATTATTGGAACAAGAATTATATTGTCGAATTGATCTGCGATTATTAGCTGATGTGTTACAAAGTATTACTGGTAGCACGACAATAAAAGATAAGATTGCCGGTGCTTTTTTATTTTATTTTTCGTTACCTTTTTTAGAAAAATATATACTAAATCAAGAACATCTTATTTGGCCATTTTTTGCCGAAAATTTGCATTATATTGATCAGGCATTGGGACTATTCGGTGAAACTAATTTAGAATGTTATAAAACAGCAAATGCTTTAGCGATTCTTTCCCTTTTTCCGCAGTTACCTAAGTCGTATATTCCACTATTACAGGAGTGGGCTCTAGGCGCTGGTCGTCGCTTTCGTTTACAGTCACAGCTTATTTTAAACAAAATTCCTAATATCCATCTAGAAGTTGAAAAAGCATTATTATCAACAAAACAAGATATACGAATAGTTGCGAGTGATTGGTTAGCGAAATTAGGGGGGGATTCGTCGATCAAATCACTAAAGCGTGCTTTATCAATAGAGAAAAAAGAAGCGGTAATTGCATCTATTCTCAGCGCATTAAGTCAATTGGGTGAAGATATCTCTTATTATTTATCGCCTGATTATCTGCTAAATGAAGCAAAAAAAGGATTGAAAACCAAAAAACCAGTCAGTCTTGATTGGCTTGAACCTTATATGCTACCAGAATTAATGTGGCAAAATGGTCAGAAAGTTGCTGTTGAAATTATTTATTGGTGGATCATCTTAGCGGTAAAATTAAAACAAACCACTGATAATGGCTTGTTTGATTTCTATTTAAAATTATTAGATGTAAAAAGCCAACAAAAACTTGGGTATTTTGTGGTGCAAATGTTCATTATACAAGATACAGAACTAACATCCGATAAATACACACGTTATGTCAGATCTGCACTAAATACCAAAGGCATGTTGGCTTTGTGTAAATATAGTGAGCCTTATCAAATTGCTGATATTGTACGTCCTTATTTGAAATTTCATTCCTCAAAACGTAGTGAAATATCAGCGGTATTTGAGGCGATTGTCACGATTAATCATGCGGTAATTACTCAATTAATTTATTCTACTTCACTGCGTTATAGTTCAAATATTGTTCGTAAGAACGCCAAAAAAATACTTGAAGAATTTGCGCAAGCGCAAGCATGCAGCCTTGAACAACTCATTGAAAGAATGGTTCCAACAGCTAATTTAAACGAGCGAGGTGTATTAGATTTTGATTATGGAGATCGTAAATTCACAGCACAGCTCGATCACTGTTTACAATTAGTGATAAAAAATGAAGCGGGTAAAATACTCAAATCGTTACCAGAAGCAACAAATAGTGAAAATGTTGAACAAATCAAAGCTTATAAAATATTACTAACCAGTAGTAAAAAAGAGTTGAAACAAGTTATCAACAATCAAACAAAGCGGTTATATGACATGATGTCTATTGGGCAAGTGTGGTCTTACCAAGATTGGTTTGCCAATTTATACCAACATCCTATCATGAATAGAATGATTGAATCGTTGATCTGGCTTGAAGTCGATAATAACAACATAGTCATTAACAGCTTTAGACCGACAGAAGATGGTTGCTTGATTAACATAAATGATGATGAAGTCACTTTAAATCCTGAGCATTATATTAAGTTAGCGCATAGCGTCTATTTGTCAGATGATCAAGTAGAAGGATGGTTAAATCATCTTAAGGATTACAAAGTTACGCCTCTATTTACTCAATTTGCTAATCATTTACCTGATTTGAGTCAAGTGATTGACAATAAACTAAATGATTATTATGGCAAGGTTATCAAGCTAAATATCTTAAAAAACATATTATATTCGAAAGGCTATCATAGCATTACTGACTGGGATTGTATTGATGGATTCGCTAAATTATATTCAAGCTTAGGTATTCGAGCACGTATTATGGTCAGCCAATTTTATCGTACAACAACAAATAGTGATGAGACTGTAAAACTTTATGATTTGTATTTTACTCAGCAAATAGGAACAATTGAAAAAACGATTCCACTTGATCGCGTTCCGCAAATTATATTAGCTGAAAGTTATGCCGATTATTGTTTAGTAGCGAAAACAAAATAAAGATATTAAGAATAGGGAATGTTTAATAAAGTAAAAGGTAAAATTGCCTCACTGTTTAGCCGTTTTCAATCGCCAGTCAGTGAAAAAAGAGATTGATACGCCGTCTGAACAGCTAATATTAACTATTTTGAATCTTTATGAAAACGCAATCAAACAATCCCTGAAAACATTTTAAGATATGTTATGCTAGGAGATAATTACGCAATTTTGAATAAATAAATTAACGCAAGATTGCCATTATAGCATTGATGACATAATGGATTTTATGTCTTATTCCTGTTCTTTGCTCGGTATCAATTATTGTTATTATTACAATAGTGATAGCGCATCGCCTAATGCAAGGATCGGATTTTATGAACAATGGACGGATAATTATAATTAATAAGGAAACGACTGATTACACGCTTGGTTTGGTTAGAAATCATTAAAAACAATCAAATTATAACTAGCTTTAGACCGGCGGAAGATGGCTACTTAATTAATATAAATGATTAATAAAAAATATCCTGCATAGGAGAATCAAGGAATATGAAAGAAACACATGCTCAATCTGCGCAACAATTAATTGCAACAATATTCGAACCACTAAACACACTCGATAAAAGTTTGCCAGAGCGTATTACTCAATATGTTTTACAGGGTGATGAAGCTAACGTTTTAAGTGATCTAGAACAATTATGTCAAACTAGCGATAACGCTTATAAACTCTTTGAATTACTATATAGACCCTGTGATTTTTATGGAACAAGCTTTTACGATAAACCAAAACCACCTAAAAAAGCCAGAATAGATTTTTATCAATGTTGGACTGATGACTATACACTTGAACAAATAAGGCGTTTTGGATGTGTTTTGAGCGCAATTTGTTACCATTTGCATTTAGTTAAATTAATTAACCAACAGTTGCCTGCATGGTTTTTATATCTATTATATGATGGTTTGATTAGCACAATGCCATCTTTTTGTAAAAATGAAGAAGACATTGAACAACGAAAAAGTTGGTCAATTGAACAATTACACCAACTACTCGAAATGGAACAAACTGGATTGGGTGAAAAGTTATTATTGGCGATATTTGATCGGCAAAATATGACGAGCAATGATTTAAGTGACTTTCAGTATTTTTATAACATCGATGGATTATTATCTTATATTAAAAATCATCTTAAATTATTTAGTCAGCTACCCGATCAGGATATTGCTGTTTTGGGGCAGGTAGAACAATTAAAGTACATTAAAAAGCATTCTGAACTTCAGCTACCACTGATTGAGTTTATTACTCAGCAAGCATTACATACTGCCAAACAAGTCAGTCAATTAGCGACAGATATGCTAATGGGTTTTCCTGTTGAAGATGTTCAACCAAAACTACAACACTTTTTAACGTCGGGCTCGGTTAAACAACGTAGTAATGCCGCTAAATTACTGGCAAGAATATCGTCAGATTCTGCAATATTACAACAAGCATTAGCAAGTGAAACCAATAAAACCGTTATTGGCGCCATTGAAAGCGCTTTGCTACGACTTGAAACTGCTAATAATGCAAAACAACAAACAAATTTAGTTATTCCTAGTTTTGAACCCATTATCGATATCGATTTACCATCGATGGCACAAGACATTTTGCGGCAAAATTATCAAGACTATCACAAACTAAAACATAATGAATCATATGACACACTAACTGAAAAAAATTTAGATGATATTTATCATTATTTAAATGGTAAAATTCAATACACGACGTTACTTCAAGGGATTAATAAAAACGTCGATTATCATTTTTTACTGACTAAAAATAGACTACAAAATTTACCCGAATTCACCCTTTATCACTTATTTAGAGCAATGCGATTAATTGATCAAAATGGTGGTACTTATTGTTTTGAAAGGGTATATACAAAAAATGACTTTGTTAAAAATTTCGATCTTAGGCAAATCGCCGATGTAATGGCGAAAATTGATTATTGTCAAGATGTGCTCTATGCTGTTGCTTTACCATTTATAACCAGTGAGACTTATCATCCTTTTTATGAAAATCAACCAGATAAATTATGGCCATTTTTTGCTGATCATGAATTTTTACTTGATGAAGTTTTAGGCTTTGCTGAGAGCAATAAATGTTGGTCCTACATTAAACTTGATAAAGTTAGTGCAATAAAAATATTACAACTTTTTCCTAGTCTGCCGACTAAATATGTTAATTATCTTTTTGAACTCGCACTAAAAGAAAACAAACTAATACGGCATGCAGCACAAAACACTCTAAAAGTCATTCCTAATATTCATGATCAAGTTGAACAAGCTTTACTATCGCCCAAACAAGAAGAGCGAATTGCAGCGGCAGATTGGTTGGCACTATTAGGACAAAAATCGTCAATTAAAGCATTACATCATGCATTAAAAAAAGAAAAACGCGAAATTATACAAGCATCATTATTGATTGCTTTAGAAAAATGTGGTGAAGACATAAGTCAACAACTAACCACTGAAAAATTATTAGCTGAAGCAAAACAAGGTTTAAAAGGTAAAAAACCTAATGACTTTGACTGGTTTGATATTAGCTTAATGCCTGCACTTACTTGGCAAAGTGGCGAGGCGGTCGAACCACAAATTATTCAGTGGTGGGCTTGGTTAGCGGTTAAGTTAAAAGAGCCTGTAAACCCACTATTAACGATTTATAGTCAATTGTTAAGTAAACCAAGCCAACAACAATTAGCTGAGTTTATTTTACGTAGTTTTATTAAGCAAGATACTTTAAGACCAAGCATTAACGAAGCCGAAGCGCAAGCTAACCTAATGGCTAATCAACGTTTGCAAGAATACTTAGGTTATTATAAACAATACCCGAGTTTATATCCTGCTTATGCCAATATTACATTGGAACAAGTATTTGAGGAGATAAAAAAAGAGACATTAGCTACCTACCTTGGTTCTGCAATTAAAGCAAAGGGTGTATTAGCGTTAACTACCGGTATTGAAGGGGGTGTTGCTGTTTCGTTATTACTTGATTTTATGAAACATCACCAAAAACGGCGGGCTCAAATTGAAGCGATGCTAGAACCCCTTGCACAAAGTGATGATCCACTGATTACTCAATTGTTGCTCTCAATAGCTCGACGTCATCGCATGGCAACAATACAAGAAAAAGCACGTTCCTTAGTAGAAACTATTGCTGAACGTAATGGTTGGACATTAGACGAATTAGCAGATCGCACTATATCAACAGCTGGGTTGGATGATAGTGGTGTGTTAACTCTCGATTATGGTGAACGCACCTTTAACGCAACGTTAGATGATAAGTTTAAATGGCACTTAAAAAATGCCGATGGTGACGAAATTAAGGCCTTACCTGAAGCACGTAAAAGTGAAGCTCCAGCCTTAGTAAAAGATGCAAAAAAACAATTTAGTAACAGTAAAAAAGAACTGACTCAATTACTGGATATGCAAATTAATCGTTTTTATGAAGCGATGTGCACTCAGCGCAGCTGGCGAGTTGATGATTGGCAAACATATCTACAACCGCATCCAATTTTGGGTCGACTTATTCAACGCTTAGTATGGTTGGAACTCGATGAAAACGGTAATATTGTTAATAGCTTTAGACCAACTGAAGATGGTAGTTTGGTCAATAATCAAGATGACGAAATTGTGTTGAACGAAAATAATCATATTACCGTTGCGCATTCAGCGCTATTAACTGCTGATATCACAGCAAATTGGCAAACTCATCTTAAAGATTACAAAATTATTCAATTATTCGATCAATTCAATCATCCATTACCGGATATTCGTCACTTTAAAGATGACATAATTGATAAATATTATGGTTGCTTAACCGATAGTTTTACCATACGAAAAATCCTAACTAAATTGGGTTATAAACGTAATGATATACAAGATGCGGGTTACTTTGATAGTTATTATAAATATTTTGCTAGCCTTAAACTGTATATTAATATTGAATTCAGTGGTAGCTTTGTCCCTGAAGAAAATATATCGGCAGCGCTTTTCAATCTGTACTTTAGTAAAAATACAACGTTTAAAGATAGATTAATTGCACTTGATGAGTTACCGCCCGTGTTACTTGCTGAAGGCTATGCCGATTATATGGCGGTAGCAGATGCATCAAGCGGTTTTGATCCAAATTGGCAAGACAAGTTAATTTGGTAAAATTAACTAAATATAGCTAGCAAAATACTCACAATGTATGTTTAAAAGGCTGAACCAAAATACTCAATGATTACCAGTTTGTTACTGGTCGAAAGCTATAGTAATTATAGAATAGTAGCTGATAGAACAGCTGGTTTTGATTCAGATTGGGAGAATAAAGGATTATGGCAAAACAACAAGTTATTAGGTTAAGTGCTGAACAACGTTATAGTAAAGAATTGGAAAAACTGATTAAGGCCGATAGCGAAAATAATAAACCTGAAGGTTGGGTTTTATCCCCTAAATCGGTGCGTCAATTTATTTTAGGTAACGATCGTTTGGGCATCAGCCGTAAATTTTTTGGTGACGATCCTTTAGTTGATCGATCTATTGTTTCATTATTGGGTAAACAAGGATTAATGCTGGTTGGTCAACCGGGTACGGCCAAATCTATGTTATCAGAATTATTGGCCGCCGCCATCAGTGGTGATTCAAATTTGACCATCCAAGGTACGGCTGGTACTAGTGAAGATCATATCCGATATTCTTGGAATTATGCCTTATTGCTGGCCGAAGGACCAACCGAACGTGCATTAGTTGGTTCGCAAATTTATCAAGGTATGAAACAAGGTAAAATTGTTCGTTTTGAAGAGATAACTCGATGTCCACCAGAAATTCAAGATATCCTTGTTTCGATTATGTCTGAAAAACAGATGATGATCCCCGAAATGGGGGCAAATGCGATTATTAGTGCTAAACCCGGTTTTAATATTATAGGCACAGCTAATTTACAAGATCGTGGTGTGCATGAAATGTCTGCTGCATTAAAGCGACGTTTTAACTTTGAAACTGTTAATCCAATAAATAACAAAGATTTTGAGATTGAATTGATACAAAGGCAACTTGAACAAGAGTTAGGTGAATTAAAAACACAAATAGTTATTCCGGTTGATGTCATTGAATTACTTGTTACGGCTTTTCAAGAGTTAAGGCAGGGTCAAACTCAAGATGGCGCAAATATAAAAACACCTGATGCCGTGATGTCAACAGCCGAAGCGGTAAACATTGCCTATGCTTCAGCATTAGATGCTTATTATTTTAGCGATGGAACCTTAAATGCAGGACAAATCGCCAAACAGCTTATTGGGGTGGTTTTAAAAGATAATGCCGATGATATAAAACGAATCCAATTTTATATGGATAATGTTGTGCGTGAACGCGCAAAAAAATCCGATACATGGCACAGTTTTTATCAAGTATCGAAAACGTTCTGGAAATAACGACTTAACATGACGCTTAGCCAAGAATTATTACCCGATAGGTTATCACAAGCATTAAATAAACTTGCTGCTTTGCAGCAAGAGCAGATCTATTTTGCCCCCATACGTCATCATAGCCCATCATGCAGTTTTGCGCTTAAAAAATTGATTGAGCAAACAAAACCAACGCATATATTGATTGAAGCGCCAGTTAGTTTTACACCGTTAATTGAACAACTGTTACATGATGATACACGTCCGCCCATTGCGATACTTTGTCAGACAGAAATTGACACAATACCGTTAGTAACAGAAAGTGAAGATGATAGTGTATCTAAACAATCTACCTGTTCGGTTTTTTACCCATTTTGTCATTACTCGCCAGAATGGGTGGCAATGCAAATGGCAAAAGAGCAACATGCCACACTACAATTTATTGATCTGCCTTGGGCTTTGCAATGTGATCAAGAAATCGCAGCTGATTTTGATAAAAGCCGCTCGCTACTTTCCGAAACTTATCTAAAACATAGCCAATACATTCAATATTTAATGAAAAAATTGCATTGTCGTGATCATGATGAAGTATGGGAACATCTTTTTGAACTGAAAGATTATAATGATATCGCTGATTGGCAAAATTTCTTTATTGATACCTTTATCTGGTGTGCAATGGCAAGGCTTGATTATTCACCGTCTTCACTAGCCGCAGAGGGTTCAGTTCAACGTGAACAGTATATGTTAACAGCGATAGGTCAATTAAAGAAATCTCAACCTGATGCAAAAATTGTGGTAGTAACAGGTGGTTTTCATACCTTACCTTTACTCGAAGGGTTATGGCACGATCAGCTTGTGTTACCTAAAAAAACAGAGATGACTCGATTTAATCATCAACAAAAAAACGGTGATAAAGATCAAAATTGGTTAATTCGTTATAGCTTTGATCGCCTTGATTCCTTAAATGGTTATGCGTCAGGAATGCCTTCGCCTGCTTATTATCAAGCGGCATGGCAGTCAATGTTGCTTTATGATAAATCAACCACCAATGGCAAATCTTGCGTCGCATTTCGCCAATCTTTAACTGCTGATGTGCTTACCAATATTGTTGATAAATTACGGCAACAAAACAGTGACAATATTATCGGTTTTGTCCCATTTCGTTCTGCAATAGCACAATCAATGTTATTAGCCAACTTACGAGAACATCATGGACCAGGAAGATATGATCTGCTTGATGCGATTCAATCCTGCTTTATCAAAGAGAGTATCAATGATTCTCGTCATGAGTTTTGGTTAACCGTGCAAAATTGCCTATCGGGCAATTTGTTGGGTGAAATACCTAAAGATATTGCACAACCTCCGTTAGTGAATGAAGTATATTTAACGCTAAAAAAATATCGATTTAAGTTAGATTATTCCAGTCCTAAACTTACGCATATCGATATTTATCGCAAATCACAGCATCGGCAACGTAGCCGCTATTTACATTTATTGGCTTTTTTACAAGTGGGTTTTGCCAACCGAATAGATGGTCCTGATTATATTCATGGTAAACGCTTAACTATTATGTTTGAAGATTGGCGTTATGCTTGGACCCCCATGGTCGAAGCGCGTTTAATTAAATTATCTGAACAGGGGACGCAGTTAGCGCAAATCGCAATCAAGCAATTACAATTAGCGACAGAACAATCTGGACATTCAAGTATTGTGGCGGTTGAACAGTTAATTCAAGGCGCTTTGATGGGGCTTGAATCTTGTTTTGATTATTTATTAAATAATCTATCTAATTGTATTGAGAACGATAACGAACTGGACAATCTAATCAATTGTGGTCATCGCTTACTTTACTTATGGCAAGGGCAAAATTTTTTACAACTAAAAAATACCGCAACGTTACTGATATTATTAGTTAAAATAATTAAACAGAGTCTTTTCTTGTTAACCAAGTTAAAACAACCAGAGCAAGAACAGCAACAAAAAAATATCAAAACATTACTTTCATTTAGAGACTTACTAAATTATTTACCAGAGCAACTTAATGTTAAACAATTTAAACACGATTTTTATCATAATCTGCATCGTTTACAACCTGAGTTAGCTCAACTGCCATTAATCTGTGGTGCTATTGATAGTCTTAGCTACTTAGATGCATACTTAAGCCAACAACAACTAGAAGATAAAATAAAAAATAACTTCAGGTTAACAACACCAGATGATCACGCAATTAACTATTTTATCGGTATTATGCAGTGTACTCCGCAATTGATTATTCATTCAACTTTTCTACTTGATAGCTTAGATCAACTAATGATTGATTGGTCATCTGAGCGATTTATTGAAATATTGCCCGATCTACGTTACGCCTTTTCTCAATTAAACCCGACACAGAATGCTTCGTTGGCTAGTCAGATTGCTAAAAAATATCATATTGTCGATGATGAATTAAATTTTTACCAATACAACTTTAGTGAAAAAGAGTTAAACAAAGCACTTTCTTTAGAGCTATTTATCACCAAACATATTCAACAACAGCATTTGCAAACATGGTTTAAACAATAGGAATACGTATGACTAACGATAATCACATCGATGATAAAACTACCAATGAACAAATTAAACGGTGGCGTTTAATTTTAGGAAGTTATGCCGATGAGGATTTAGGTCAAATTAATTTTAATGCGCATGATAAGCAAATCGATCAATCATTAGCGTATCTTTATCGACACGAATATCGTGCTCGAGGTTTATTGATCAATGACAAGGCTGATTCAGAAATAAAAGCGGGTGATAAAAGTCGTTCTGTTTATAACACGATAGATTGGTTAAAACTAACACGTAAATTGTTTCCTAAAAGTACCTTTGAGCGAATGCAAAATCAGGCGATAGAGCGTTATCACTTGGATGGAATTTTAGACGATCCGAAAGTCATACGAGATCTTGAACCTAGTGTAAACTCAGTACGATTACTGATGAATTTACGGGGTAAATTGAGTTATGACGTTCGTCAAGAAGTACGGATATTAATTAAAAAAGTGGTGGACGAAATTTTACAAAAGATTCAAACGAATTTTGTCAATGCGATCACTGGTAAAAAAAATCGATTTAGGCGCTCTTTAATCAAAAATAACCAGAACTTTGATTGGCGAGCAACAATCAATGCTAATCTAAGGCATTTTGATCAGAACAAACAGCAAATTATTATCGAAAAAGCAATTTTCAATTCACGCAAAATAAGACAATTACCTTGGGATATTATTTTATGTGTTGACCAAAGTGGATCGATGGATAGTTCAATTCTTTATTCAGCAATTTGTGCCGCTATCATCGCTAAACTACCGGCGATTAATTTGCATTTACTGGTGTTTGATACTCAAGTTGTCGATTTAACACATATAGCCGAAGATCCAGTTGAAGTGCTCATGACTGTACAATTAGGCGGTGGAACAGACATTGGTAAAGCACTTAATTATGCTGAACAAAAAATTAAAAACCCGAGCCGAACGGTGGTAGTGGTGGTGAGTGATTTTTATGAAGGCGCAAATGTAACGCATTTATATCGAACTGTCACTCGTCTTAATACTAATCGAGTAAAAATGCTGGGTTTGGCTGCTTTAGACTATCAAGCTAATGCTGTTTATGATATGCAAATATCACAAAAACTTGCTGATCGCGGGATGCTAATTGCTGCCTTAACTCCTGAGCATTTTGCTAGCTGGCTTGCCGAGGTGATGCGATGAGTTGGCAACAAACCTACTTAAATTATGATCAAGAAGCGTTAGCACTTTATGCTAATATTGGTTTAATTCGCCGTGCACGCAAAGATATCGAAGCCGAAAAAGTCTTTTTTCAAGAAGAACAACCCAATTTTCTTCTGTTTATGGTCGATGGTCAACAGGTAAAACTCACTGCGCAAGGAATTCAAAAAGCAACTTGCAGTTGCCCAGCTAGTGGACACTGCAAACATATTATTGCGGCCATTTTATGGTTACAAATTCAGACCAATCATCAAACGAATAATAATGCAACATTATCGCAAAATTCAGAGACTGATCAGTCAGTGTCACCATTAAAAGATGCATTAAGCGAGCTACTAACAATCGATGCTGGCGTGCTACTTAAACAAGCAGGTAAAGCCAATGTGCGCCTTGCTTATCAATTGGTTTTTGATTGGCAGCAACTGCCGCCATTAACCGTAGAAAATCAAAAAGGGCAATTACGTATTCAAATACCACAAAGTGATATGCCGATTATCTATATGGCTGGGACCGGTTTTGCTGGTATGATTTCACAGCTACCCGAAAAACAGAAAACAGCTGTACATTTAGCGGTTATTGCTTACCTGTTTCAACAACATCACCAGCCATGGACTTGGCCAATCGAAAACAACTTAACAGATAAACCGATTGATCGGTTAACCGATGATGAAATAGCATTAATTAAGCAAGTTGAAGAACATATTTATACATTAATAACCCATGGATTATCTTATGTGAGTCAAAGCCAAGCGACACAATTACAGTTGCTTAATATGTCTGCTCGATCGCAAAATCTTGCCAGTTTAGCCGCAATGTTAAGACACCTTTGTCAACTTGTTGAACAACAAGCCAATCGACATTTTACCGTTGACGAACAAGACATACTGTTGTTCTTAGCTCGCCTTAAAGCGTATCTGGAAAAATTATTACATTATCAAGGTGAGCAGCTCACCACAGTACGTGGAGGGCAAAAACGTCATTACCAAAATGATGCTCAATCAATTGACTTACTACCATTGGGGGCTTATTGGTGGCAAAGCAAAACCGGCGCAATTGGGGCAACTTTTTACTTTTGGGATCCAATAGCGCTACAATATTATGAGACAACTTTAGCCAGGCCTAATAACTCGGATATCGACTTTAATCGACAAAGCATATGGCAAAGTGCATCGATTTGGCAAACGATGCCTTGTGACTTAATGAATAAAGCTTTTACCTTATATGAGCCACGTTTATCGCATGATGGTAAATTATCAAGTCGTGGTTCACAGATAAAATTACAACCAACAGGTTGGAATTTGCAGCAGTATCAGCAATTTCGCCAACAAGTAGGTTTTGATAACTGGTCACTATTAAGTCACTATTTACAAAATTACGATGCTAATATTTCACTTTTCAACCAGGTGCTCTTTATTCACGTTACCAAAGCACAAAAACCTTATTTGGACGAAATCAAACAGTGCTTAGTGTGGTGTGTTAAAGATTCACAGAATAATGACCTACTATTACGCATCTTTTGGGATGGTAAACAAAAACAGCGTATTGAATCACTTTATTTGCTACACGAAATAGAGTTACAGCCCTTAACCGTGTTAGTAAAATGTGTAAAAAATGATAATAATTTAGATCTTGAACCGTTTGCACTATTTTATAAACAGCCGCTAACGGATGATATCAATATTTTAAATCTGGATTTTGACAATGAATCGTTATACCAAATATCAAATAATAGCGGTGACTATTATAAACAACCCGAAATACTATTTCAAAAACAACCTCAGCAGATTGCTTACCAACACGATCCGATTGTTATCTACATTATCAAGCCGACGCTCAATTTTTGTGAAACGATAACGAGTTCGGGACGACTTAAACTGAACAATGACGATAAAAAGCAATTAGCGCAATTGCAAAATCAATGCGACACCTTAGGACTAAACACATTAAGTCAAGTTTTGACAAAAATAGGCAACCACCCAAACATCGAAGTCGTTCATATTTTACAAGCCGTGTACCTATGCCATCTAATGCAGAATGCACATTACCAATTACCCATTATGATTAAGAATGATGGTGAAGAAGAGTAAAAAATAGAATTAGATCGAATAAAAAGTAAATACTCAATTTGAAAAAGTATATTAGAGCTAGCTTGAAGATTATAGCAGTAAAAGTTTTGTAAAAAGTTTAAGCAAATATACACGTTTTAATATATAAATCTTGTTTTACATCCTCACCAATCAACCCTTTTTTTTACACTAAATTAAAATTGATTAAAATCAATATATTAGAAAAGGGTTAAAAAAAAGGGTTTTTGAGCACAAAAATCTTGTTTGCCTTTTTATAAACAGGGTTTATAGTATACCAGTTTCTAGTTCAACACTGCATAAGTGGTTTAGAAACCCAGCGAGGTTTTACTAATTTGTTTAATATTGTTCAACACTGCATAAGTGGTTTAGAAATACGCTACCGGTCCCCGCCCAGTGACGATAACGTTCAACACTGCATAAGTGGATTAAACAATTTACTGTTTAAACTTCCGATTTTTTGATGTCTTTTTATTCATATAAGCTAAAGATTAGCTTTGATTTTGTTTAATCTTTGATTATTTTTACCTCGTTTTTTGCGCATTATCATGCTAATTTATGGTCAATATTTAAATTGAATTAAGTTAGTGAAAAACATGGATATGATTCATTCTTCCGATCTTAAAACCATCTTACATTCAAAACGTGCCAACATTTATTACCTAGAGCATTGCCGTGTATTGGTTAATGGTGGGCGCGTTGAGTATGTTACCGATCAGGGGCAACAATCGCTTTATTGGAATATCCCCATTGCTAATACTACTTGTATTTTGTTAGGAACCGGTACCTCTTTAACGCAAGCGGCTGTACGCGAGCTTTCCCGTGCTGGTGTGATGATTGGGTTTTGCGGTGGTGGTGGAACGCCGCTTTTTTCCTCTACCGAAGCTGAATTTGCGTGTCAGTTTTTCTCTCCTCAAAGTGAATATCGTGCAACAGAATACTTACAACGTTGGTGTCAATTTTGGTTTGACGATGAACGTAGATTGCAAGGGGCTAAAATGTTGCAACAAAGTCGCCTTGAAATCATTCGCGAGTGTTGGTCAAAGTTTGATTGGGCGATTGATCAAAGTCAATTAGACAGTGTTATAAATGATGCAATAACGCAATTTGCAAATGTCAATAATAGTCAAGCATTGCTCGCAGCAGAAGGGCGTTTAAGTAAAAGATTATATGCTATGGCGAATCAATTAACGTTAAGGGATGATAAGTTTAAACGTGAACAAGGTACCCATGGTAAAAGCTATGATCCGGCTAACCAATTTTTAGATCATGGTAACTACTTAGCTTATGGGCTTGGTGCAACCGCTTGTTGGGTGTTAGGATTACCGCATGGATTGGCGATTTTGCATGGTAAAACTCGGCGTGGTGGTTTAGTATTTGATGCCGCTGATATTATTAAAGATGGCATAGTTTTACCGCAAGCTTTTTTGTCTGCAAAGCAAGGCGACAGTGAAAAAGCGTTTCGGCAAGCATGCATTTCACAATTTGCACAGTTAGGCGCATTGGATCGAATTATTGATACATTAAAACAGATAGCAGAAAAAGCATGAATATTTTATTAGTAAGCCAATGTAAAAAACGGGCATTAACCGAAACCAGACGAATTATTGATCAGTTTGCTGAGCGTTGTGGTGAACGGACATGGCAAACAGCCATGACCGAAGATGGATTACAAACCCTACATAAATTGTTGCGCAAAACGGCTCGCAGAAATACAGCCGTTGCTTGTTATTGGACTCATGGTAAAAATTTGACTGATCTACTATGGATTGTTGGCGATCGTAGTCAATTTAATCAGCAAGGTCGAGCACCAACTAATCGTACTAAACGCAATATATTAAAAAATGGTAATGAAAGTAGTTGGTATTATGCAACAACGATTCAATTAATCACAACGATTGCCGGTTTATTACATGATCTTGGTAAAGCGACTATTGGTTTTCAATCTAAATTACGCGCAACAGAGAAAGTGGCTGGCGATCCATACCGTCATGAATGGATTTCGTTACAATTATTTTTATTAATGATTCAAGACTGCACAACAGATCAAGCTGTTTTTGAACGTTTGGCAAATTTTTCTCAATATCAGCAGCAATACCCAAATTGGTATCAAAAACTTAACAAAACTGAAAAAACCGATCTGATGCAGTGGCCTTTATTAACACAGTGGATAGCTTGGTTGATTGTATCGCATCACCGAATGCCATTTTTAATTGATTCATTAAATGGTGATAAAAATAAGAAACAAACCAGAGATTTATATATTTCAGGTTTAAAAACAACCAGTTTTTATAAAACCCTTACCGCTGTTGAAAAATGGGTAAAAAATAGTTTTAGCCAACATCCTTCGCCTAATCAGTTTTGGCAACTAAAAAGCGATATAACGTTAAGCCAAGCGTGGTTAAAAAAACTTAGCCGTTATGCTAATAAGACGCTAACTCATCCACCTTTAATGCAATTAACGAATATTGATGCCTTTTTATTGCATATGTCGCGTTTAAGTCTAATGGTGGCTGATCACAATTACTCAAGTTTATCTTTTGTAAACACCGAGGCAGATAGAAATAATACAATTTTAATTGCCAATACTAAGTATGATGAAGAAAAAGGAAAAAAAATAGCTAAACAGCGTTTAGATGATCACCTTATTGGTGTTGCCAATCTTTCAGCGCGTTTTGCGCGTTTACTACCGAAAATGATTGATGAATTGCCAGCCATTAATCAGCATAAACCTTTTACCAAACGGACGACTATCGATCGATTTCAATGGCAAAATCATGCATATGATATCGCTAAGCATTATCAATCATTAAGTGATGAACAAGGCTTTTTTGGTGTAAATATGGCATCCACTGGTTGCGGTAAAACGCTTGCCAATGGTCGAATTATGTATGCACTGGCGAATCCTAAACGTGGCGTTAGATTTACCATTGCCTTAGGTTTACGGGTTTTAACCTTGCAAACCGGTAAAGCGCTGCGTGAAAAACTACAGCTTAGCGATGAACATTTAGCGATCTTAGTTGGTGGGCGAGCAACGCAAACGTTATTTGAGTTAGAGAATGAAGAAAAGTTACAAAAATCAAATTTAGAAAAGCAAAATATCTCAAAAGATAATTTAGAGCAAGAGGGTAGCGAATCGATAGAATCTTTGGTCGATGATTATGTTGATGTGGCAGAAAGTGGTATTGCGGATAGTGAATTAGGCACAATCATTGAAAACAGCAAAGCTCGTCAACTAATTTATGCGCCGATTGTTACATGTACAATTGATCATATTATTCAAGCCAGCGAATGCATACGAGGCGGCAAATATATTGCGCCGACCTTAAGGTTACTTACCTCAGATTTGATTTTAGATGAACCTGATGATTTTGACCAAAATGACTTGCCAGCTTTGGCGCGGCTTGTTCATTTAGCTGGGCTTTATGGGAGCAAAGTGTTGTTGTCATCGGCAACTTTAACGCCTGATTTAATTGCGGGTTTATTTGCGGCTTATCAAGCGGGACGAAAAATATGGAATCAAAACCATCAACGTAATAATGATTCGATCGTCTGTGGTTGGTTTGATGAGTATCAGCAATCAATTACGCAAATTACTGATAATGCGGCATTTAGCCAACAACATCAGCTATTTGTCAGTGAGCGCATTAATGAACTTGCTAAGGGCGAAGTTCGTCGTCAAGGACATATTCTAGAATTACTTGACTACCAGCATAAAAAACCAGAAAACGAAAAGTTAAATTACAATTTATTAGCTAATCAATTGTTAAGGCAATCTTATGATTTTCATTTAAATCATCATCAACTCGATGAAAAAACACAAAAACAAATAAGTATTGGTTTAATCCGTTTTGCTCATACTGAAGATTTAATTGCCTTAACTAAAAAAATTTATCAACAAACTGATCTTGCTGTAGATACTCAATTTCATATTGTGGTTTACCATGCAAGACAATTATTATTATTACGTAACCAATTAGAGCAAAAGTTAGATAGAATTTTAAATCGTACTGATCCAAAAGCAATTTTTAAGCAACCAGAAATTATTGAAGCAATTAAAGATAGTGACAAAAAAAATCATATTTTTATTGTTATAGGCACACCAGTAACCGAAGTCGGGCGAGATCATGATTACGATTGGGCCATTATTGAACCGTCATCAATGCGTTCAATTATACAGCTAGTTGGTCGTGTATGGCGCCATCGCCCCAATAAAGTTGCTAAAAGTCCGAATGTTGCTATTTTAGGCAGTAATATTGAATCAATTAAGCAGGGTGTGAACTATGGTGTCGGTACAGCGTGTTTTTGTAAGCCTGGTTTTGAACAAAAACCTTTTTTACTTACGACACATCAAACCAATAAATTAATACCGCAACAACAATTAGCAAATATTGATGCCACACCACGCATAACTAATTCAACACAAGATGAGCTTACCCTTGGCGAATTGGAGCATAAAGTAATGGCACATCTATTTGCGCTTAATGCACGAAATAGTAATTATGTTACGAGCTATTGGCAACCCGATTTAGCGCATCATCATTGTTCGCATTTACAATTAATTTCACCTTTTAGAATGCAAAATCATCAAGAAGATGAATTTATTTGTCAATTGGATGACAATGGAAAACTATTATTTACTTATAGTGATAAAGCCAACCTGACGCCAGATGAAAAATCCCAGAAAATAAAAAACAATATAATGGTAGATGATAAGTGGTTATTTGATAATTCACAGATCTCATTTTGGTTGACTAATTCTGTTGAGCAAGCTTTAGCAAAAATGGCCACATATTTCCCTAATCAAAACCTATATCAACTTACCAATGAATTTTGTAGTGTAACTTTAAATAGTGAAAAATATTGGTATTTCCACCCAAATTTGGGTTTTTATCAGATTAAAAATAGTGGTTAGTGAAATTTATATCCAGAAATAAGTGCTGTACGCAAAATATCTAAATGAGCTGGTTACAGCTAGATATAAATCGATAATTAAACTATACTAACATCGACTACCGAATAGGTAGCTTAGAAACATGAAATTATTTTGAATAAATTTTTTATTACCGCCGAATAGGCGGTTTCATTTTATTAATGAATGATTTTTTTTATGCTTCCCATGAAATTAGATTGAAAAAATTATTGACTTGTTTTTCTTGTGGGCATAATATAGCATCCATGTAATGCATATTACATATAAAAAGTGCACTATAAATAACATAGTGTTAAATAGAATAAAACCCCAGATGAGCCAACATCTGAGGTTTAAATTTTACTAACCTAAGATCATGTAAGGAGAATAAAATTATGCCAGATAATAGAATAAAGGTTAAAAAAAGTCAATTTTCTACTGATAATTTAATGTTAATTAATTTACAAAATTTTGAAATAAATAGATCTGCAGCTAATGATGAGTCTGTAATTTTTTTGCCGGAATCGGTTGAATACTTTTCAATTACAGAACTAATGAAAATATTGAATATTTCGACAACCAAAGAAACCGAATATTTAATTAAGAAATTGGAACTTGATCAACCTAAATATCGATATCTTAATGCTGCGAATAAGTGGCTGTATAACAATAAAGCACTTAATTTATTAGCGTCGTATATAAGATTTAAAGCATCATAATTATATTTACTAAGGTCCATAATTTTTTATGGACCTTTTTATTTTTAAAGGAAATTAAGGAGGGCCAATGGAAGATATTTCTTGGCAAGATATAAGAAAGGTTATTGTCGACTTTCTTGAGCAGCGGCTTACTAATAATGCTAATTATAAAAGTGAAGTGACAAAACTGGATAAAGCCAAGCAAGCAAATGATGTATCGGCAATTAATGAATCTCAACAAAAAATTAAGGATTTAGTTAAGCGATTCGATTTTGAAACTTGGATGGAAGATGCAGCAACTAGACGAATTTTATGGATAGATATTGGAACGAATATTAGTAAGGGCATTAATTCCTTGAGTCTAGGTGATAATATCAACTATGTTGCACAAACTAAGCCAACTGATTCAAATTATGTATCATCAGCTACGCCATTAACTTTGAATTTCGATTGCTCAGGTAATGCTGCCGCATTGGATATTTTTTCTTTATTAAATCAATCTGTAACGGATGATATGACTTTATTACAATTGATTATACAAGAACATCCTGCTGTTTTGCCTGCATTATCCAATGATGAACAAAAGGCAGCGGTTTATTTAGCTAATTTAAAAAAAGCGATTTTTAATAATTTTGATAATCCAAAAGCATCCGAACTTAATAAACAATTATATTGGCCAAATAGTGAAGATACTTATCTTTCAGGGGTTGATAATCATTACCGTCTGTTAATTCCATTGTATCCCTCATCATTGTGCCACTTGGTGTATCAAAAAGTACAAACAAGATTTTCTGACGAGAATAAAAAGGCTCGTGAACAAAGAAGAATTAAAGGGATTGAACATCAATCTTATTTTTCGTTTCACCACTTAGCCGTGGTTAAGTTAGGGGGCAGCAATCCGCAAGGTGTTAGTCAATTAACCAGTAATCAAGGTGGACGTAATTTTTTATTACCGTCAATGCCGCCTAAATTTGAAAAATCCCCTTTTCCAACAATTAATAAGGTGCAAGAAACCATTTTCACAAATTCAATGCAATATTCTTTTCGCTTTGGCTTTAGATTGTTGTTTGATATGGTTCAAACGCCCAAAAATAATGTTGAAGAGCGTGACAATCGCAAAGATGCTTTTGCCGTTATTTTATCGCTATTACTTAAATATGCCAGACACATTCAAAAAACCATGCCGGCAGGTTGGAGTCGTGAATATTCTCTCCTCAATCATCAAAAACTTTGGTTAGATCCAAAACGTGCAGATTTAGAGAATGAAGAAGATTTTCAAAAACAGTATGAACAAGGTAAGTGGCAATATAGTTTAGAAAAAGATTTTTCTCTCTGGATTGATAATGCATTAGATCATAAATTCAATAATATAAGAAAAGAATTATCAGAAGTTGAATCTCAAGAATGGCGCCGAGAACTTCGTTCGGCAATAAAAGCCAGTCAACGCAGAAAAGAGGGGATTTTTTAATGGCATCTTTAGTTTATTATTTATTTTTTGACCACGTAAAAATTCAAAACGCTAATGCAATTTCCAGTCCTTTAACTTATGGTTTTCCGGCTATTTCGGGTTTTATTGGTGCTATTCATGCATTAAACCGTAAAATTGAATCGACTGATCCTATTTATTTAGATGGAGTATTGATTGCTTGCCATGAGTGTGATGTACAAGTTTATCGACCTAATGATTATAGTGATTATACTTTTCGATTAACCCGTAATCCATTGGCAAAAAATGGTGATAATCGTTCAATTATTGAAGAGGGACGAGTGCATCTTGATGTTTCATTGCTGATTGAAGTCAAAATAGAAAATTTTGAAGCACTTTATGATGACGATCAAAAGAATGAATTTGTTAATCAAATGAAACAAAAACTGTATCAACAACGCATTGCTGGTGGTCATGTGTTAGAAATTGGTGAGGCAAAATTAATTCCCTCTGATGCATCAGACGAAACATTAGCAAATTTGTTATTACCTGCTTTTGTATTAGTTGAAGCACAGCAAGATCTGCAAGAGATCACAGCTGAGTTACAACAACAAGATCCCAATGCAACCGCGCTTGATGCTTTAATCGAAACAGCGATGTTGCATCATCATCCACAAGAGAAAGAACACTGGCAGACCACATCAGTCAAACAGGGGCGAGGTTGGTTAGTCCCGATACCATTAGGGTATCAAGCAATATCACCGTTATTTGCTGCTGGTAAGTTGCAAGAAGCTCGGAGTAATGAACATCAATCACAATTTGTTGAATGTATTTATGGCTTGGGTAAATGGGTATTTCCATTGCGCTTAAAGGAAAATTTATCACAAGCATTTTGGCGTTATCAATGCAGTACATTGCAATCAAATGGTGCAGAGATTTATATCATTAATCAACAAAATAATTAAATAATTTTAGCGTTATACAATAAGGAATTTATTATGAGTAAAAGTAAAATCACTACCGCATCTGTTTTAGCTTTTGAACGCAGTTTTGATATTTCTGATGCTGTTTTTTCTCAGCCAAATACTGCCAAGCCTGAAATATTATCTCCGGTTCGATTAACCGAAAAATCAGTACGCGGAACTATCTCTAATCGCCTTAAAAATGCCATTGCTAGCGATCCCGCTAAATTAGATGCCGAAATTCAAAAACCTAATTTACAAACTGTTGATGTTGCTGCGTTAGATGCCGATAAAGATACTTTAGTGATAACATGGAGCTGTAAAGTGTTACCTTTTACCGGTAAACCGTCAGTATGTAATGATGTTGAATATCAAGCACAGTTAACAACGACAACTCAAGAATATATTAAAGATGTTGGTTTAAAAGCGTTAGCGAAACGATATGCCATTAATATTTTAAATGGTCGTTGGTTATGGCGTAACCGTATGGCAGCCGAGCAAATTAATATTATCGTGAGTTACCAAGCGCACAATGATAAAGATGAAGCTAAGATAATTGACGTCGCTAACGTTGATGCCAAAAATTATCAGCTTAACAGTTTTGATTATGATGATAAATCTGTTCAAGCATTAACTGATCTTATTGAAGCAGGATTAGCTAATAAAAAATTTGTGATCTTTGATGTTACCGCAACACTAAAAATGGGCTTAGGACAAGAAGTTTACCCATCACAAGAATTAATTTTAGATACTGGTAAAGAAAAAAGCAAAGTGCTTTATGACAAAAATGGTCAAGCAGCGATGCATTCGCAAAAAGTGAGTAATGCAATTCGTACTATTGATACCTGGTATGATGAAAAAGCGGAATTTCCAATTGCGATTGAACCTTATGGTTCGGTGACCACTATGGGGCATGCTTTCCGCCAACCTAAACAGAAATTGGACTTTTATAACTTGTTTGATAACTGGGTTTTGAAAGGGGAAAAGCCAAGTTTGGAACAACAACATTATGTGATTGCAGTATTAATTCGTGGTGGTGTATTTGGGGCGAGCGGTAAGGAGTAAGCAATATGCATACACACTATTTTGAACTGCGCGCCATACCACAAATTGAGATAACCGAAGTCAATGTGGTGAATCAAGTGATGCAAAAACTGCATCAAGTCTTGGTTAATTTTCAGGGCAATCTCGGCATCAGTTTTCCTTGTTATAATGTCCGTCGTACACTGGGTGGAATTATTCGCATTTTTGGTACTGAAGCCGAGTTACAGGAATTTAAAAGTGCGCTACAGCAACAGGCTGCCATTGCTGACTATGTATTGATTCTACCGATCACAGCCATACCAGCTGAAGTTAAGGGCTATTTACGTTTAATTCGGGTTAATCCGAAAGGACAAAGTGCATTAAGACGTGCTGAAAAACGCTTAACCGCTCAAGGTAAATGGTCTACTGACGTAAAACAAAAAATGGTAGATAAATGGGGAAGTGTTAATCTTACTTATCCGCATTTACATTTTTATAGTCAAAGCACTGAGCAAAGCTTTATTTTATGGATAAAACAAGAAAAAAGCTCAACTGCGGTAGAGGGAGTTTTTAATAGTTATGGTCTAAGTAAAACGGCTACCGTGCCTGACTTTTAAGTGATATCAATAACGCTGTATTTAATCTATTGGTGGTTTAATAGGTTAAATATGGCTTTAACTTAAGTGATTTTTAGTATTGATTTAATTACATTCACGTAATAAGTAACATCATAATGATTATCCAATTTTTCTTGAAACTAGCAGTAAAGTTATCTAAGTTTGAATTCTATAAACCTAAAGGATAGTCAAAATACCTGTTATATCTAAGCGAAATCAATTTCTTGAGGGGCGATGGTTATTCTTTTAATTTGTGATTAATTCTATCTACATTTGCCGGTTTAAGCACAGTCAAAAATGGTGTAATTCATCGATAAATAACGTTATAGCTTTATCTTGAGATAGGATAAATTTTAAATTACGATCGTTAGAATCAGAGATGGGAGAACTAGTTTTTGAATTTACGACTCCTCCTTTCAAAAATACTCATTGGAATGCAACGTCCAAATATCTGGCAGAAAGCGCATTTAGCTTTATTGAAGGTATTATCTATTATAATGTTTCTAATTATCAGAATTTTGGACATTGGGGAGCAACGCAGGTTACTCAACAACAATGGTTACTGATAAAACCTCAATAATTCAAACTTAAACAGAAAGTGATAAAAGCGCAAAATTTAATTGAACTGCGAGATGATCTGTTTGATTTTGCATTTATTTTTGATAAATCTTGGCAAAAAGAGATGTCAAAAAATTTTCTGAAATATAAATTGAATTTTTCACAAATAATTAGTGACCTAATCATTTGGATTGATGAGAATATGCAAAAATACCGTTCTCTCTATATTTTGGGTGTATAACATCTTTACTCATAAATATTTGTATGTAAGCAAATCACTTTATTTAGCAAGCTTTGATTAAGTCGATTTTTTGTCTAATTCGCTAACAAGACTGATTAATTCCGGCAATATATCGAGTATTAGTGCTAATTGTTGCATAACGAGTAAATCATTATTGGCTTGTTCATCTTGGATCGAAATCGACTCGATATAATTTGCGACCGATTGTTTAATCGGTTGATATTCGCTATTTAACTGTTTATCAGTCAATAAATTAATGATATAAACCGACAAATCATCAAACAATTCTAATGTATGATTAGAAATAGATTTATCACGATGTGCACCTAGTGTCGATAAATAGCTGATTAGCGTATGGTTTAAAGTTAATAATCGAAAACCTTTATCAATTAATGCAGGATTCATATGCGGCTCTTTAGTCATTAAGCTAATTAATGATGATAAATCTGCATTACTATCATGGGCTGATCGCCTTGCTAAACGGTATTTGGGATCATTAGTTTTTCCAGTCAGATATTGACTACCAATTAGGGCTAAATAGTGGCTGTCGTCATGACAAACCCGATCAACTAATTTAGGAAGATTTCTAAACTTCCAATCGGGCCAAATAAAACTTACCGCAAACCAGGCAATAAAACAGCCTATCAAGGTTGCAATAATTCTAGACAATGCGACCTCAATACTGCTTTCTCCAATTAAGCTAAAACTAAAAAAGACCAGTAATGTAATAAATGCTGTCGCATAGGCATATTGTGAGTTTTTAAATAAGAAAAACAACCAACCGGTAATAATGATTAAAATAAGTTGTTCTTCAATAGTCGGGAATAGATAGGTTAAAGGTATACCAATGATGATCCCTAATATTGTGCCAAATACTCGCAATTTTAGTCGATGTTTTGTTGTGGCGTAGTTAGGTTGGCAAACAAAAAGACTGGTCAGAATAATCCAATAACCGTGTGAAAGGTCGGTACAATAAATAACACTATAGCCAACAAAGAGCACAATACTCATTCTAATAGCATGACGAAATAGGGCTGATTTGATGGTTAAATTTTGTTTTATTTTGGCGAAAATGTCATGAAAGCTGGTAAGTTCATCATCAACCAATTGATTCTCTTCTTGCTGTTTGGCAAGATGCTGCTCTGTATCAATGTTGGCAAGTAACAGATCAATAGATAACAGGTTTTGATATAAATTTTTTAATGATTTTATTAAAAGTAACGAATTTTTATTCTGACTTTGATATTGAGATATCGCTTCTTCAAGGTAAGAAAAATAGCGCGCAAATAAAGGATCATGATGATATGTTTGATTCATTTTGATAGCAAAAGCAAGTTTGGCACAGGCTTTTGCTTGTAAATTTAAAATTCGCGCAAATCGAAACAAAATATCACTATGTTTAAAATTATCACTTAACGCTTGATATTGTCCATGTGCTGAACTAGCTCGTTCATGAATATCCTGAGCCACAAAGTAATAACTCAACATCTTTTTGACATAAGATTGCCCGCGATAGCCTTTTAGACGATTAAACAGTGAACGTTTAGTTTGATTAAATGCATTGATTAATTGAGTATTACTTTCGGTTAATTGTAAGGTTTGTTTCGTAAATCCATCGGTCTCGTCTGGATCAAACATTGCCGCTTTAGCATCAAGATACTGGGCTAATCTAATAAAACAGTTTGATAAACTTTGTTGAGTTGTGCGGATAGGTTGAATGATAGATTCAATTAACGACACAATGTTGTACCAAAGTGCACCTAATAATAAAAAGCAAGGTAAAGTATAATTGTCAGCATATAAATTATGGCCTAGCATTGTATAAGCAGCAATCAGTAATGATCCAAACGCAATGACGCCGTAGCGTTGTCCTAGTGAGCCAAGCATAATAAAAGCAAAAGTTGAAAAAACTAATCCCACAATAAAAACCAATGGAAAATCAAATAGTAATTCAACTGAAAAAGTTGCAATAGCAAAACAAAATAGCGTTAAAACTATATTAATACAACGGCTAAGTAAGCGGGTGTCAATCTCGGTCAGTCCAGCAGCCACAACGCCTAAAGTTAACGGGATGACTAAATTGACATGACCAAAATACCATGGAACTAGGGTAGAGCCGGTCAGACTAATTAGCATACGAATACTAAAAAGGAGATTACTGCTATAAAAAACTTTACGTAAAGTCAGGATTAAAGGATGCACGATATATCTATTTTATTAAAGTCATTTTAATAACAATAAGCATACTATATTGTGATGGCAAGGAAAAGAGATCGCCAAAATGACTTAGTAAGAATTTACATTTAGTCAGCTAAGTTTAACTGTTAAGTTTTAATCATTTACAAAAAATGAATAGAGGATCTTCCATAAATCAAAATTTGTTATATTGTTAATGAAAGGGTTGTTGATCTTAATTTTATCGTATTTTTTATAGGTGCTTATTTGTCAACTAATGGCAGGATGTTCATAAATTGTCATTATAGTAAAACAAAATAAATATAGCAGTATGACAAGTTATAATTCTACGTTAAAATAGTCACAATTTGCTAGAAATAAAATAAGGATTAACTAGTATGACAACTGAAATGACAACACTTGAAAAAATTAAAAAACAGATTGCTGATAACCCAATTATTTTGTACATGAAAGGGTCGCCTAAGTTGCCAAGTTGTGGTTTTTCAGCCCAAGCAGTGCAAGTTTTATCACAATGCGGTGAACCGTTTGCTTATGTTGATATTTTACAAAATCCTGATATCCGTGCGGAACTACCAAAATTTGCTAATTGGCCGACTTTTCCACAACTTTGGGTTGAAGGTGAGTTAGTTGGTGGTTGTGATATTATGTTAGAAATGTTTCAAGCTGGTGAATTACAAACCTTAATTAAAGAGACTGCTAAAAAACATAAATCTTAATTAAATTGTATGTGCATATTTAAACAGAAAAGAGAGATATTATCTCTCTCTTTTTTTATGCTGATTGATCAGGTTGTTCGTTAGTCTGTGGCAGTGGCCAACCTCCTAATCGTTTAAATCGATTGACAATTTCGCAAAATAAAATAGCGGTTTTTTCGGTATCATAAAGTGCTGAATGTGCTTGTTTATGATCAAAGGCAATATTTGCAGCTTCGCACGCTTTTGCTAATACGGTTTGCCCAAAAACTAAACCACATAGTGATGCTGTATCAAATGTCGCAAAGGGATGAAAAGGATTACGTTTAATTCCGGCACGTTCTGCCGCTGCCATTAAAAAACTATGATCGAAGTGTGCGTTGTGGGCAACAATGACTGCACGGGTACAATCAGAGGCTTTAATTCCAGTACGCACCATTTTGAATATGGATTCCAGTGCGAGTTTTTCGTCAACAGCTGCCCTTAATGGATTATCAGGATCAATGCCATTAAAAGCTAAAGCACTCGGTTCTAAAATAGAGTTTTCAAAAGGATTAACGTTAAATTGTAACGTTTCATCAGGCTCAAGCCAGCCGTCATCATTCATTTTAAGGGTAATGGCGGCAATTTCTAAAATGGCATTGAGTTTAGGATCAAATCCTGAGGTTTCTATATCAATCACGACTGGGTAAAAACCCCGAAAGCGTTCACATAATTTTGTGTTTGGCACAATTGTTTATCTTCGTTTGTCAAAAATGGAGGTTATTATGCCAGTTTTTGTTGTTTTCGCCTAGTTTTACCTAAGTCATCTTAGCATTTAAGCGATAATTTAATCTTCGGTTAAATCTTATAAATCAATCTAAATGGGGGGATTGTTTTTTGATAGTTCAATCTCTTCAGTCCATTGTGAATTAAGACATTTATAATGTTTAGGCAGATGTTTTAAACGTTGTTACAAAAGTTTGTAATACTTCCTTAAGCTTGACTAATTTGATTGCAAGTGATTAATGTTTATAAATAATAAGAAGTTGCTGCTAAACTTGGAAAGTAACAAATTAGTACACTAAATTCTTGATTAGCTTGTTCTTTATTATCCAACAAGACCAAGATTAATGATCTTCATTAGAATAATAATCCCAATTGTTTTATTTCTGATTAATCGAATGTTTGTTTTAGCAAATTGTTAATCTTTATAAAGTGCGTTAGCGTATTGCAATACTATTTCAGAAGTTGTGTGATAAAGACGAGTTGATGCATTTTCATAAAAAGGGGAAAGCCTCGTTTTCACGATAGCTATCTTAAATAGCTAGTTTAACCTTCACTTATTATTTGACTTCTACTTATAATTGAAACCTGACAACATTCTTAATCTATTTTATTTAAATTAATAAACATTAAAATGAATATGATAGATACTAATTGAGTAATTAAAACATTGGTCAGCTAGGGTGGTAAAAATCAATTAGTCATAATATCAGATGAGTTATTTCAAGAAAGTGTCTATAATTGGCGCTAAACAAAAGGGCTAAACGTTTATCTGCTAATTTTCAGCTTTTTGTTAATGTTGTTTTTAGATTAACTTTATGATTGAGTAAAAAGTAGCGAGGAGCATTGTGCATAATTACGAACTCCAACAAATTATTAATACAGAACTGCAAGTTTTACGCTATCGTGACTATGCCCCTAATGGATTGCAAGTGCAAGGGCGAAGTGAGATAAAAAAAATTGTGACAGGTGTCACGGCTTGTCAAGATTTATTAGATAAAGCGGTTGAATTGCAAGCAGATGCGGTGTTAGTTCATCATGGCTATTTTTGGAAAAGTGAACCACAAACAATTACTGGCATTAAATATAAGAGACTTAAGACATTATTATCTCATGATATTAATCTGTTTGGTTATCACTTACCGCTAGATGGCCATCCCACACTTGGAAATAATATCTTATTAGCTAACATGCTTAATATTTCGGTTGAACCGCGCACTGATATCACCGATTTACTTTTTAAAGGAACACTAACCGAACCGTTAACCGCTCTTGAATTTAAGCATAAATTGGAAAAAGTCTTGCATAACAGTCAGCGTTCTATTTTATTTTGTGGAGATAATGCACCTAAAGTGATAAAACGCGTTGCTTGGTGTAGCGGCGGCGGGCAAGATTTTATCGAAGCAGCGGCTCAACAAGGTTATGATGCATTTTTTACCGGCGAGGTTTCTGAACGTACTATCCACATTGCACGTGAATATGGTATAAATTTTTATGCAGCAGGTCACCACGCAACGGAACGTTATGGTATTAAAAAGCTTGGCGAATGGTTAGCTAAGGAATATAGCCTTGAGGTTATTTTTATTGATATTGATAATCCTGCATAACAAAAGTTGAATTTAACTAAGAAATATCGCATACTTATTCGCAGATTTTTTATTCTTTAAAGTTGTTGTTTAAACAGATAATATGAGAGGTCATTTTATGTTTACAGGAAGTCTGGTCGCCCTTATCACACCAATGGATTCTAAAGGAAATGTGGACCACGTAAGCTTAAAAAAATTGGTCGAATATCATATTGCTAATGGCACATCAGCTATCGTATCTGTTGGAACAACGGGTGAATCAGCGACACTTAATCATCACGAACATATCGATGTTATAAAGCGTACTGTTGATTATGCGCAAGGGCGAATCAATATTATTGCTGGAACAGGCTCTAATGCCACTAAAGAAGCAATTGAATTAACTCGTCAAGTTGAAAATATTGGGGTAGTGGGGTGTTTAACTGTTGCTCCCTATTATAACAAACCGACTCAAGAAGGTATGTATCAGCATTTTAAAGCCATTGCTGAATGTACTGCATTACCTCAGATTCTTTATAATGTGCCAGGTCGCACAAGTAGCGATATCAAACCTGAGACCGTTGGTCGTTTATCTAAAATCAAAAATATTGTTGCATTGAAAGACGCAACAGGTGATCTTTCTCGCGTATATAAAACGCGAAAATTAGTGGGAGATGATTTTAAACTGTTAAGTGGTGATGATGCTACATTTTTAGATTTTATGATTTTAGGTGGTGATGGGGTGATTTCTGTTACTGCTAATGTTGCAGCAAAACAAGTTGCTACAGTTTGTCAATTAGCTGCAAACAACCAAATCAAAGAGGCTAGAGCGTTAAATGAAAGTTTATTAGCATTACATAATAATTTGTTCATTGAACCCAACCCCACGCCAGCAAAATGGGCTTGCCTAAGATTGGGCTTGATCGCTGATGGTACAATTCGTTTACCGATGATATCGCTGACCGATGCTTCAATTCCAGCGGTGGAACAAGCATTAAAAGATGCTAATTTACTGTAATTTATTTTCGTATAACTTTTAATTTATAAGCAGACATCTATGTTTAATAAAACCGTATTGCAAAATAATGTCATAAAAAAAGTCGCTATTTTGACCGCTGTTGCTTCTTTCTTTCTTGTAGGATGTGGAAGCGATCAAAACTATAAACGTGAAGTTGATGGTAATGATGACTATTTAAATTCACCAAGTTTAAAACCATTAATTGTTCCACAAGGTATTACAGTACCAGCAGAAGTTGCTGACTTTTTTGTGAATAATGGCAAAATCGATGGGCCGTTAGGAAAACAAGTTGATATTCGCCCACCTATGTTGCCGCTTTCAACGATTTCTGAAGCTTTTGTGGTCTATAACAATGGTATGGTAACGTTCAATGTACCATTAAGTTATAATCTATGGGATCGAATTCCTAATATTTTAACTAGCAAAAATATTCCTATTGATGGTCGTGATAATCAAACTATTAAAACGGCTAAGGCATATATAGTACGTGCTGACGAATCGCAACAAACTGAAGCTTCGTACGTATTTAAGCGAAAAATTATGGGTAACACTGAAACCATTACACTTGGCTTGAACTCGCTAACTCGTGGTGCTGAAGATATTTCTACCCAACCAGCAGAAGTACAACGTTACGTAGTTGGTTTATTTAATATCATCATGGATGAGGTTGCACCAGAATCAGTTCGACAACCACCAGTGAAAGATCCTAAAGATGATGATGCCAAAAAGGACACTAAGTCAGATAAAGATTCTGAGTCCATGAAGGCTTTAAAAGAAGATCTTAAAGACAGCAACCGTCGATAGTTGTCGTTATCGAGTTGGTTGTCGTGATAAATAGAGTTTTTAATTCAAAAGTCGTCTGGTGCGTTATTGGTTTATCGTAATCGATGACTTTAATAATAAGTAGTGTGTTGTTATTTACGCTTTCAATAAATCCGAAGTAAAGATAACAACAATGAGTTCGAATTTAAGGAGCGAAAAGCTCCTTAATTATTTATTGGCTATTATGATATAAGGTTATAAGCATGAAAAAGTTGGATGAGCTTTATCGTGGTAAAGCAAAAACTGTTTACACAACAGACAACCCAGAACTACTAATATTGGAATTTCGTAATGATACTTCTGCTTTTGATGGTTTACGTATTGAGCAGTTAGATCGCAAAGGAATGGTTAATAATAAATTCAACTATTTTATTATGACACTATTACGTGATGAAGGCATTCCTACACAAGTTGCAGCCTTAATATCAGATAATGAAGTTTTAGTTAAAAAATTAGAAATGATTCCTGTTGAATGTGTCGTGCGTAATCGCGCTGCAGGCTCTTTAGTTAAACGTTTAGGCGTTGAAGAAGGCACTGTCCTTAATCCTCCAACTTTTGAATTATTTTTGAAAAATGATGCATTGCATGACCCAATGGTTAATGAATCGCACTGTAAAGCTTTTGGCTGGGCGACAGATGAACAATTAGCTACAATGAAAGAGCTGAGCTTTAAAATTAATACAATATTGACTGAACTATTTGATAAAGCTGGTTTGATTTTAGTTGATTATAAACTTGAATTTGGTTTATACAAAGGTGAAGTAACCTTAGGTGACGAGTTTTCTCCTGATGGTTGTCGTCTATGGGAAAAAGAGACGTTGAAAAAAATGGATAAAGATCGTTTCCGTCAAAGCTTAGGCGGTGTAATAGAAGCTTATGAAGAAGTCGCTAAGCGCATTGGTGTACCTTTGTAATGTTTGCTCAGTTCGATATCTCTTTCTTTCTTCTATTAGCTTTAGCTGCACTGTGTTATGTGACGCATAATAACACAGTGACCTTTGCCGTTTTGTTATTATTGCTGTTCAAATTAACGCCACTATCAACATATTTCCCTTTTTTAAATCAATATGGTTTAACTATTGGCATTGTGATTTTAACTGCTGCAATGATGGTTCCTTTGGCTGATGGGACTTTAAAAATTCAAGATATTTTAAAATCCTTTACTACTTGGCAATCAATGTTGGCTATCCTGGTAGGGATTGCTGTTTCGTGGTTAGGTACTCGGGGAGTATCATTAATTGGTGCTCATCCGACCATAATTAATGGTTTAATTATTGGTACATTAATTGGTGTTGCTTTTTTCAAAGGTATCCCAGTTGGACCATTGATAGCGGCAGGTATTTTATCGCTCGTGATTGGAAAAAGTTAGCTTATGTCAGGTCCAGATAGCACAAGAAAGCTCTGGGTATTAAAAGGCGAAGCAACACAATTGTTGAATCAGTTGCGTGATATAATAAATCGGTATCAAGCTGATTGGATCACAATCACCACACAGAATAATTTACCCCCTTTTTTGACTAAAACTTTTTTACCCAATCAAACCAAATCGTTATTAGGTCGAGAATTTTTGCACGCGATTTTTGATGCAACGCAAGGTTTTAATTTAGATGCTTTTGCCATGCTGGTTGGGACTTTGGTTAAAGGAAGTATACTTATATTACTTTTACCAGAAGATTTTAACCATTGGTGTGATCAAGATAGCATACGCTGGAATGAGAACAGCCAAGCTATTGAGGTTCCCAATTTTGTCAAACATCTTGAGCAAATCTTAAAGGATTTTGACATTGAATCTAATCAACGCGACTTTCCAAATATTCAAACAGCACAGCTGAGTTTAACAGAACAACAAACTATCCTTGAACGTCTACTAATAAGTGATGCGCCAATTAAAGTGTTAATGGCTAAACGCGGACGAGGAAAATCAGCTTTATCCGGTCTATTTAGCCATTATCACCAATCAATTATTATTACTGCACCTAACAAAAGTGCTTTAACTACGTTTTTTCGTTTCGCCAAATCATCGGTTAAATTTGTTGCACCTGATGAATTAATAGAGGTTGGATTTAGTGGTCATGTTGATTATTTAATTATTGACGAAGCTGCCATGATTCCACTTCCGATGCTGGAAAACTTATTGCAATTTGCATCTGAGAATAATTGCCCAGTATTATTAACTACAACGATGGAAGGTTATGAAGGGACAGGACAGGGTTTTTTATTACAATTATTTAAAAATAAATCGTGTGAGTTTTTCTACTTAACAAACCCAATACGTTGGCAAGATGGTGATCAGCTTGAAGCTATTACTGATTGTTTACTGCTAAATGGTTTATTTTGTCAAAAACAAGATAGTCATCTGATAAATCAATCGATTGAATATAACAGGGTTAGCCGTAATAATATTACTGCGTTAAAACAGATTTTTTATTTATTAAAAACTGCGCATTATCAAACAACTTTAATTGATTTAAGACGTATTTTTGATGCAAATAATCAAACTGTTTGGCAAGCAAAGCAAGAAAATCATCTTATTGCTGGTGCCATCACGATAGATGAAGGTCAGTTATCTGACAGTTTAATTGAAGCCGTGTGGCAAGGTACGCGCCGACCTAAAGGTAATTTAGTTGCTCAATCGTTGGTGGCGCATGCCGGTGAAAAATTAGCAGCTAAGCTTGCATCAGTTAGAATTAATCGTATTGCCGTTACGGAGTCTCATCGTCGCCAACATATTGCTCAGCAATTGGTTGAACGCATTTATCAGCATGGGGCTATACAAGGTAAAGATTTTATTTCGGTGAGTTATGCTTTTAATCAAGCAAACGATCAGTTTTGGTCTGCATGTGGATTTGTACTGGTTCACGTTGGTAGTCGTAAAGAAACAAGCAGTGGTAGTTATTCCGTAATGGCATTAAAACCTATCACCAAGCAGGGATTATCCTTGACCATGCAGTTAAACAAAAAATTGCAGCGTAACTGGTACTGGTTAAAAAATATTATCGATCTACCATTAGCTGATCGTTTTCAGCTAAATAGCGATCAGCAACTAACCCATCAGGATCTTGATGAACTTCGTGGATTTTGTTACTATCACCGCCCTTATGAAGCAACTTATGCTGCACTTTGTCGATTGAATCAATTTAATAATCATCAACAAAACGCTTTCAATTTACCTATCTTAAAATCATTATTGCAAGATGATAATAAATTAATACATGTGATAAAACAGTATCAATTAACAGGCAAAGCAGCTTTAATGCAGGCAATAAAGTATGAAGTTAAGCAGTGGTTTAACAATGTTGATAACAAGGCTTAAAATATTTTAATCAAAACTTAACATAAAATCATATTTTATTAGAAGGGACAAAATGTGAAATTAAATAATTTTGAAAAAACAAATACCAACATGCACAGTAACCAAACTGATTACCAGCCAAAAACTGGTCTAGAATATTTTATTAAAGGCTGGTCATTAGCTTTCAGCCCAAGCATTCGCCACTATGTCTTTTTACCTTTACTTGCTAATATCGTGATTATGTCTTTATTGTTTTATTGGTTTTTGGTATCCATAACCGGTATGGTGGACTGGGGATTATCTTTTGTTCCTAGTTGGCTTCAATGGTTAGGGTATATCATTAGCTTTATTGTTGTTGTGACACTCGCTATCGTATTTTGCTATTTTTTTAGTACAGTTGCTAATATTATTGCTGCGCCATTTAATGGGCTATTAGCCGAGCATGTTGAATCTCAATTAACCGGTATGCCGGCACCTGATACTTCTTGGATAAGTTTGATTATGGATATACCTAGAATAATGGGACGAGAATTACAAAAACTGATTCATTATCTATTATGGGCAAGTCTAATTTTTCTAACCTATTTTATTCCGGTTATTGGGCAATCGGTCACGCCTGTTATATGGTTTTTATTTACTGCTTGGCAAATTAACATTCAATATGCCGATTATGCGTTTGATAATCATAAAATTACCTTTCCTCGAATGCGTGAGTTACTAAAGCAGGATAAAATGGATAATTTGATTTATGGTATTTTAGTCAGCTTATTTACGATGATTCCGATTTTAAATCTTGTTATTATGCCTATTGCGGTTTGTGGTTCAACCGCTATGTGGGTCGATCGCTATCGCCATCAAGTCATATTCAATGACGGCCATAATAATCGTTAATGATTAACTTTGAGGTTGGTTAATCATCGTCATCATCATCATTATAGGGGATAGGTTTTATCCCTTTCTTTTTTTCCAGATAAGATTTGTAGTTAAGTTTGCTAAGCGATTTAATCGTATTAATAAAAATACCAATTAAAATAACTACAATTATCCACCAATAGTCTTTGAGCCACTCCATCTAATCACCTTTGGTTATGGTCGAGAATAATCGCAATCATCGTTTACTGCTAAAAATAAAACTAACAACATATTCTTTTGTTATCAGTAACGATAATCTTTATTCACTAAATCGATAATAGTTTTTCTAAAATGTTATGATATATTGCTGTTAACGTGATGATATCCTGACAATTTACATTCTCATTAATTTTATGAATAGTCTTATTCACTACGCCTAATTCTATCACTTGGCAGCCTAATTGGGCGATAAAGCGGCCATCAGAGGTCCCGCCACTTGTCGATAGTTTGGTCTCTAATTGTGTTAATTGTTTGATAGCATGTGTAGCTGCATCGGTAAGTTCCCCTTGCGGCGTTAAAAAAGGTTTACCCGATAATCGCCAAGTTAGGCTATAGCTTAATTTATGCTTTTGTAAAATTTGCTCAACCCGAGATTTAATGACATCGTCAGTCAATTCGCTACTATAGCGAAAATTGAATTGGACTTTTAAATCCCCCGGTATGACATTTTCGGCACCTGTTCCACCATTAATATTTGCTACTTGCATCGTAGTTTGTGGAAAATATTCATTGCCATTGTCCCAAATTGTTGTAACTAATTCATTCAAAGCTGGAGCAAAGCGATGCACCGGGTTATCAGCAAGGTGGGGATAGGCGACATGCCCTTGGATACCGTGGACTATTAAATTAGCTGTGAGTGAACCTCGGCGTCCATTTTTAATTTGATCACCAAGTTTTTGATCACTAGACGGTTCACCAACAATACAATAATCAATGCGTTCTTGACGTTTTTTAAGTAGATCAACAACTTTGACTGTACCGTCAGAAGCATCGGCTTCTTCATCCGAGGTAATTAAAAAAGCAACACGACCAGAATGATTGGGATTGTTTTTAACAAATTGTTCAGCTGCACATACCATTGCCGCAACGCCACTTTTCATATCTGCCGCGCCACGCCCATATAGGATGCCGTTTTCATCGACTGTAGGTTGAAAAGGAGGATAAAGCCATTGGCTTTCATCACCTGCTGGCACGACATCGGTATGTCCTGCAAACATTAATGTCTTTTGTGAAGGCTCGCCATGATATGCCCATAGATTTTTGGTGTGACCTAAATTTACTTCTTCTATAGTAAAGCCTAAAGGTTTTAATCGTTCAATAATCATTTTTTGACAGTTTTTATCATCAGGACTTATTGATTTTTCAGCGATCAATGCTTTAGTTAAAGTAATAACAGGGTCTGTCATAATTATCTCGGTTTATTTTTGTGTAGCAAAAAATTGTGAATAGCTTTCGTCAGAAAAGCCTAATAAAGCGCGTTTTCCATCAATGAGTAAAGGACGTTTTAATATTGATGGATTGGCTAACATAATATCTTTTGCCGCTTGTTCATTATCAACGTTGGCTCGAATGGTTTCATCAAGTTTACGCCAAGTTGTACCGCGAGTATTGAGTAAACTTTGCCAGTTAACTAACTGTAAAAATGAATCTAAAAGTTCTGGTGATAAACCATCAGTTTTATAATTATGAAACTGATAGCTAATATTATGTTCATCAAGCCAAGTGAAAGCTTTTTTCATTGTATTACAATTTTTAATACCATAAATGATATACATTAAAATCTTTCCTAATTTGAATTGTTATAAAAAGATTATAACAGTTATCTGCTAAGTTCGGCAATTTGCGATTAATATGAGCTAGTAGTTTGGATAAGGATATAGTATTTAATTAACTATAGTTTTAGTTTAATTGTATTTGTGGTGGAGGTATTTTTTAGATAGATGAAGATGATCTTTTGCCTAATGTTAATAAAAATAAGATAGCGGTTGATAAGAAAGCTAGATCTTAAGGCTTAGAGTGTTAATTTTAGTTGTTAATTTGCTCGTTAGACGATAACTATAAAAATCTATTGCTATTATCCTAATAAATAGGGTTTATCAACAAGTTTTAGGATAAACATACGGTTTAGTATAAATTGTGGTTTATGTATTACCATTTTATAAAAAAATATATAAAATTGCGTTACAAATTCAATGAAAAATCTCATTTTGACACCATAATTCCATAATCATTTCTATTTTTTTAATGTTTATTTGCTTTTTTATATTGAAAAAAACATTATCATTGCGCGATATTCGCGTTTTTAAACTAAATTATTCTGATAATCATGATTTAAACGATACAGATTAAAACGAATAATTCAGCAATATCTAGGAGCACAATGTCAGTCCTAACTTTAAATCACCTCGCCTTAGGGCAGGAGGCGGTTATATCACGTCTATTGCCTGAATCGTTGCCATTTCGTCGGCGACTGTTAGCTATGGGTGTCACGCCAGGTTGCAGAGTTTTAGTGATTCGAGCCGCACCATTAGGCGATCCACTGGAAATTAAAATACGCGGTTTTTTATTATGTTTGCGGCGTAGTGAAGCGGCAACTATCGAAGTTATGGAGGTTGAGTCATGAACGTTGCACTCATTGGTAACCCAAATTGTGGTAAAACGACGCTGTTTAATTTACTTACTGGTGCAAAACAGCGAGTCGGTAATTGGCCGGGTGTGACTGTTGAGCGTAAAACCGGTGTGCTTAATTATCAAAATAACCAATATACTATTGTTGATTTGCCCGGCACCTATGCTATTGAATCTGATCCGTTGTCAGTGTCACAAGATGAGTTAGTCACGCGTCAATTTGTCTTGAGTGAAAAAGCGAGTGTAATCATCAACATTATTGATGCCACCAATTTACAACGTAGCTTATATTTGACATTACAATTAATTGATTTACAGCTGCCAATGGTTGTTGTCTTAAATATGACTGATGCGTTAAAAATGACAGGTGAACAAATTGATACTGAACAATTGTCACATATACTCGGTTGTCCAGTAATTGCTATATCATCTAAGAAAAAAACGGGCATTGATTTATTATATCAACAAATTGAGAAAATTAGCTCAACTAAGCAAGTGACTAAACCTGCAATGAATACCTTAGGTCATGATCAGGAAGCAGTAATTACTCGTTATATGGACGAATTGCCGCCAAACAGTCAGGTTCATCAATTTAATCGTTGGCAATTGATTGATGCTTTATTAGGCGGCTCACGTTATCAATTAACCCCATGCGAATCAGAAAAACTTAACGCTTGTCGATTATTACTTTCTGCATGGTGTGATTATGAAATTGATGTCGCGTTAGCCAGTGCTCGTTATGACGTGATTGATAATGTGTGTAAAAACGTTATTAATAAACCTCGAGAGCTAAGTTCTACTTTTTCTGAAAAGCTCGATAAAATTGCGCTAGGACGGATAACAGGTATACCTCTCTTTTTGCTAGCGATGTATGTTATGTTTACAATCGCTATCAATTTTGGTTCAATTTTTATCGATTTTTTTGATGGTTTTTTTAATACGATTTTTGTTGAAGGTCTATCTTATCTATTGCATCAACTCGATGCGCCTATCTGGATGAATATTATTTTAGCTGACGGCATTGGAACGGGTATTAAGACGGTATCAACCTTTATTCCGGTTATTGCAGCTATGTTTTTTGTCTTATCTTTCTTAGAAGATTCTGGGTATTTAGCGCGTGCGGCAATGATGGTTGATAGAGCCATGCGCTGCATTGGATTGCCTGGTAAAGCTTTTGTGCCAATGCTGGTGGGTTTTGGCTGTGGGGTACCTGCGATTATGGGAACCCGAACACTAGAAAGTACACGTGATCGTATTATGTCCATCTGTATGATTCCTTTTATGTCTTGTGGTGCAAGGTTACCTGTTTATGCCTTATTTGCCGTTATCTTTTTTCCACGTCATGCATCAATGGTCGTTTTTTCTTTATATTTGCTTGGTATATTCGTTGCACTCGCTACCGGTTATATTTTAAAACTAACCTTATTAAAAGGTCAGCCAACCCCTTTTATTATGGAAATGCCTGTTTATCGAATTCCGACATTACAAAGTATGTTTAAATTAACTTGGCAAAGGTTAAAAAGTTTTATTGCTAAAGCTGGTAAAGCCATTGTAATTATGGTGACGGTACTGAGTTTACTAAATTCATTGGGCACTGATGGTCGATTTGGACATGAACAATCTAATGATTCAATACTTGCTGCATTTAGTCAAACCATTACACCTGCACTTGCACCGATGGGGCTTGATAAACAAAACTGGCCAGCAACAGTTGGGCTTTTTACGGGTGTTTTTGCCAAAGAGGCTGTTATTGCGACATTGAATTCACTTTATTCTATGGATAACCAACAACTCCAACGCGATAACTTCGATTTTAATAACAGTATTAAAGCTTCAATATTATCGATTCCTAAAAATTTACTCGATTTTACTGATACTATTTTAGATCCATTAGGATTCTCATCTTTGAAAGAAGATATTGATGATATTGAAAATGATTTAGCAATTGACTCTACTACAGTTGCTAAGATTAAAACTTCATTTATGACGTACAATGTTGCCATTGCCTATTTGATTTTTATCCTACTTTACACGCCTTGTGCGGCAGCATTGGGGGCGATTTATCGTGAAGCGGGAATTAAATGGATGGTATTTGTTGCCCTATGGACATTTATAGTAGGTTGGCTGGTTGCGACGATATATTATCAGATAACTTTATTAGGGCAATCAGTCTCGGCAATTTATTGGTTGATAGGGTGTGCTGCATTTATTGGTACAATGATTTTATTAATGCGTTGGTTTGGACAATATTCATCTTTAAGTATATCGGCCAAATCACATCACGATGCTACAAATGGATCTCGCTGCTGTGATCCATCATCAAAGTGATCATAAAACTTATTGGAGAAGAGCAAGCCTAGCGTTTGTCTTTTTACTCATATGTTAATTTCGATTCGAGATTATATTCAATTAAAAGGGCGAGCAAATCTACAAGATATTGCTCGCTATTTTCATTTACCTGAAAGCGCAGTTGAACAAATGATGTTGTTTTGGATTAAAAAAGGCAAGATAAAGCTCTATATTATGGAGGATTCAAATGCTTGTGGAACAAAAAAATGTGTCAGTTGTGTAGGTTGTGACCTAACTGGTCAACGCATTTATACTTGGGCATCATCTTAAATAACTTCAGTTAATTTATCCTTTTTCAACGAGATGTATCAACAGATAAAATAAATTTGCGTCATTTCATTTTTTCATGCTTTTTAGCGTGTATCAAATGTTTTTATGTTTAACCTTTGATTGTTTTTGTGAAAGAAATTCAGGTTATCAAGGCTTTTAAGTAAAAAATATTCAATAATTTTTGTCTTCTATCCATCAATAGCTTAATAAATATTTTATTTTCGAGACCTTTATCACATAACTGAAATAATTTATATTTAAATAATAACAAATGATATTAATATGAACTTATGTTCATTTTAATGAAAGTTAGTAAGGAGAAAACATGAAATCTATTGCAATAGGTGCAGATGATGCTGCTTTTGAGTTTAGAAATAGTATTGTTGAATATTTAACTAAGCAAGGTATTGAGCTCGTTGATTATAGTAGTGATAAGCAGTCAGAAAATAGTTTATATCCTGATGTTGCTAATGCTGTTGCATGTGCTATTAAAGCCGGAAAACATGAACGAGGTATTTTAATTTGTGGAACTGGAATTGGTGTAGCGATTGCTGCCAATAAAGTTCCCGGTATCCGCGCCGCTCAGTGCCATGATGTTTATTCGGCCGAACGTGCCAGAAAGAGTAATAATGCACAGATTATGACTATGGGGGCTAGAGTCATCGGTGTAGAATTAGCGAAAAAGCTCGTACAAGCATGGCTAGAATCGGAATTTGAAGGTGGCGGATCAACGGCTAAGGTTGAACGAATCTGCTATTACGATAAGTTATATTCAAAGTAACTAGGTTGTAATAAATTTTTTTAGTTAAAGTAAATTTAAATTCATAAAAAAATATAAAATACTGTAGTGGAACTCGCGTGTTTTTATCGACATTTTTAACTTTCTTAGTTCAAAATAACAATATAAATAGCGATTTGATAGTGTCGTTTTATTATTGAATAAATGATATGATAACTCAATTTGAAATAGCAATGTTGTAGAGGACATAGATGTATGAGTCAATTAGATGAATTCAAAAAATTAACCGTTGTAGTTGCTGATACTGGTGATATCGATTCAATTAAACAATTTTCGCCTGAAGATGCAACAACTAACCCTTCTTTAGTACTTAAAGCCGCTCAACTTCCTCAATATCGTCATTTAATCGATTCTGCTGTTGAAACTGCTAAAAAATTAGGTGGCAGTAAAGAGCAACAATTGATCAATGCTTGTGATCAAGTTGCTGTAAATATAGGCGCTGAAATTTTAAAAATTATTCCAGGACGCATCTCAACAGAAGTTGACGCTCGCCTGTCATTTGATAAACAAGGTTGTATTGAAAAAGCTCGCCGAATTATCGAACTTTATAAACAAAAAGGGATCGATAAATCAAGAATCTTAATTAAAATTGCTTCAACCTGGGAAGGTATTAAAGCTGCTGAAGTTTTAGAAAAAGAGGGTATTAATTGTAATTTAACGTTACTCTTTTCCTTTGCTCAAGCCCGTGCCTGTGCAGAAGTGAATGCCTTTTTAATTTCTCCTTTTGTTGGTCGTATTTATGACTGGTATCAAGCTAAAAAACCAATTGAACCTTATGTCGCCGATCAAGATCCTGGGGTTGTTTCGGTTCGTAATATTTATAATTATTATAAACAACATGGTTATAAAACCATTGTTATGGGCGCAAGTTTCCGTAAAGTCGACCAAATTTTAGCTTTAGCTGGTTGTGATAGATTAACTATTTCGCCTAATTTGCTATCAGAAATGCAACAATCTAACGCGCCAGTAGTACGTAAATTAGATCCTAATCAAACCATTGTTGCGCGCCCTACATTAATGACTGAAGCTGAATTTAGATGGCAACACAATAGTGATGCAATGGCGGTTGAAAAATTAGCTGAAGGTATTCGTGCTTTTGCTGTTGATCAAGGTAAATTAGAAGACATGATTGGTGCACTTCTCTAATTATGTACAATCGTCAGGGGGAGCGTTTCCCCCTCTTTTTTATTTTCTATCGTTATTTCTTAACGATTTTTGTAAGTGTAATTTAACTTGCAAATAGTAATGATATTTAAATTAAATATTTTGGAGATTACAAAATGAATGCAACAACTTTATCTCACCGCGAACTCGCGAATGCGATAAGAGCATTAAGTATGGATGGCGTACAAAAAGCAAAATCAGGTCATCCAGGGGCTCCTATGGGAATGGCCGATATGGCCGAAGTTCTTTGGCGAGGTTTTTTAAAACATAATCCAACTAATCCTCATTGGGCAGACCGTGACCGATTTGTATTATCAAATGGCCATGCGTCAATGTTGATTTATAGCTTATTACATTTAACTGGCTATAATGTCACGATAGATGATTTAAAAAATTTTCGTCAATTGCATTCAAAAACGGCAGGGCATCCTGAATATGGTCATCTACCAGGCATTGAAACCACAACAGGTCCATTAGGTCAAGGTATCGCTAATGCGGTTGGTATGGCAATTGCAGAAAAAACATTAGCGGCCCAATTCAATAAAGCAGGTCATAACATTGTTGATCATCACACTTATGTATTTATGGGTGATGGCTGTATGATGGAAGGTATTTCTCATGAAGTCTGTTCATTAGCGGGTACCCTCAAATTAGGTAAACTTATCGCGTTTTATGATGATAATGGTATTTCAATTGATGGTGAAGTTGAAGGATGGTTCACTGATGATACTGCAAAACGTTTTGAAGCTTACGGCTGGCATGTGATTCGTGGCATTGATGGTCATGATGCGAAAGCGTTAGCTGAAGCTATCGAACAAGCACAAGCCGTAACTGATAAACCATCATTATTAATGTGTAAAACAATTATTGGTTTTGGTTCACCAAATAAGGCCGGTAGTCATGAAAGCCATGGTGCGCCATTAGGTGATGCTGAAATCGAAGCCACTCGCAAAGCATTAGGATGGACATACCCACCGTTTGAAATTCCTAAAGAGTATTATGAAGCTTGGGATGCAAAAGCAAAAGGTCAGCAAATTGAACAAGAGTGGAATGCGCGTTTTGATGCTTATGCTAAAGCCTATCCTGAATTAGCGAAAGAGTTCAAACGTCGTGTTGAAGGTCAATTGCCAAATAATTGGCAACAAACAGCTAAAGATTTTATTGATAAATTACAAGCTAATCCAGCAACTATTGCAACGCGTAAAGCCTCGCAAAATGCGATCGAAGCTTTTGCACCAGCACTACCAGAATTTCTTGGTGGTTCAGCGGACTTAGCACCAAGTAACTTAACCATGTGGTCAGGCTCTAAAGAGATATTGGCTAATCCTGATGGCAATTATATTCATTATGGCGTGCGTGAATTTGGTATGTCAGCGATTATGAATGGTATTGCTCTACATGGCGGATTTATTCCATATGGTGCAACTTTCTTAATGTTTATGGAATATGCCCGTAATGCAGTAAGAATGGCTGCGTTAATGAAGATTCGTTCACTATTTATCTATACCCATGATTCAATTGGTCTAGGTGAAGATGGACCAACGCATCAACCTGTTGAACAAATGGCTAGTTTGCGCGTTACTCCAAACGTTAGTACTTGGCGACCGTGTGACCAAGTTGAATCAGCAATTGCATGGCAATATGCAATTGAACGTAAAGATGGTCCAACAGCATTAATCTTCTCAAGACAAAATCTTAAACAACAAGATCGTACAGCACAGCAATTAGCTAATGTTTATCGTGGTGGTTATGTTCTAAATGATTGTACAGGCACGCCAGATCTTATCATTATTGCGACTGGCTCTGAAGTTGAACTTGCGGTAGAAACTTATCATCAACTTACCCAAGCTGGTAAAAAGGTTAGAGTCGTTTCAATGCCTTCAACAGATGCCTTTGACAAACAAGATCCATCTTATAAAGAATCAGTTTTACCTTCATCAGTAACAGCAAGAGTTGCTATTGAAGCTGGTATTAGTGATTATTGGTATAAATATGTAGGTCTAAATGGCAAAGTAATCGGCATGACAACGTTTGGTGAATCAGGACCAGCAGAGCAATTATTTAAAGCATTTGGTTTTACTGTTGAAAATGTAATTGCCCAAGCCAATAGTTTGTTAAAATAACAAACTAAAAAAACGAACTCATAACGCCATAAGCAGTAGATTGCTAATGGCGTTTTTATTTTGATAAGCTATTTTTATAAAATATTATTTAAAATACTAATTGAAAGGATTTGGATCTTTTTTCAATTTATCATACTCGTATAAATTATTCATGTTCCAATCTTTGACTTTGATATTTTGTTGTTCGGGTATTGCTGTAATTTCATGTTGCATATAATCATGTTTGACATCTAATTCAATCCCCATCCATTAGCTTTATTTTTAAATTAAGATCAAAAAATCCAATTTAAATAATTTATTATATTGTTTTTATTTGTTATTTTAATTAAAAGGCTGCAAATTAGGAGGTTTTAAGGGATATTTAAAATATAATTAATGTCAATAAAATAAATAGCATTTTTATACGTTGATTGTTAATTTATATATGGTCATATATTTCATGATATTGCTATAGTGCCAGATATTTCTAAATCTATATCTAACACTATTTTATATAAATGAATGCTAATAATACTCTGTTATTATTTATAAAATAATTTAACTATTTATCTAGCAGCTCGTTCTAGAATAACATCGATAGGTTGTCTTTGAATATAAACCATTCTTGCAAGCAATAAAATTGCTGCAACACTCAGACCTGATATAAATCCTATCCAAAAACCAGCAGCCCCTATTGGTTCGATAATAATATTTGTTAATCCCAAAATATAACCAACGGGTAAGCCTACTACCCAATAAGAAATAAGTGTAATAAAGAAAATACTTTGTGTATCTTTATAACCACGCAGTACATTACTTGCAACCACCTGTAAATAATCAGAGACTTGATAGATAGCCAATAAAATAATTAATTGCATGCAGATAGAAATAACACTACTTTCGGTAGTGAAAACTTCAATTATTGGTGATTTAAATATTACTAATATTAGTGCCACAATAATTGCTAACATTAATGATATAGTTAAACTGATATAAGCACTTTGCTTAGCTAAAATTGGCTTGCTTTTACCCAATAAAAAACCGACACGGATACTCGTTGCGACACCTAATGATAGGGGAATAGCAAATGTTAAGCTACTGATGGTAAAAATAATTTGATGGGCAGCAACGGTTGTTTGGCCTAATGGTGCTATCAATAATGCGACAACTGCAAATAAACTGACTTCGAAAAAGTAGGCTAATGCTAAAGGCGTACCAAGAACAATAATATTTTTGATGATTGAAAAATCAAATAGTTTAACCATTGGTGTTTTACGTACATCTTGCTGACTTGAGGTGGTTAATGTGTATATTCTTATTAACGCGAACATTAACCAAAATATAATTGCGGCAGTGATACCGCAACCTACACCGCCAAAAGCTGGTAACCCTAATTTACCATATATTAATATGTAATTAATGGGAATATTGGCAAGTAATGCAATAAATATAATTACCATTGCTGGTTTAGTATTTGATAACCCTTCACATTGATTACGGTAAACAAAAAAGAGTAAAAAAGCCGGTGCTCCCCACATAATTGCGCGTAAAAACGATACCGCCACATTAACCATTTTTGGATCTATAGGATGATCAGTAGAACTTCTCAATGTAATTAATTTATCGGAATGATAGAGAAAAAGCATCATGATTATCGACAAAAATAACGCAATAATTACACCTTGACGGGTGTGAATTGCAATTTGATCTCGTTTAGCTGCGCCATTTAAATTAGCGATAATCGGCGTTAAAACCGTCAGTAATCCTTGGCCAAATAAAATTGTTGGTAGCCAAATGGAAACCGCAATAGCTACACCAGAAAGTGCGGTAGCACTATAATTGCCGGCCATAATGGTATCGACAAAGGTGATAGCTGTTTGCGACATTTGGGCAATCAATACCGGAACTGCTAATTTTATAATATTTTTAATCTCTAACCGATAATGTAGTTTCATTGTTTTTATTACTGTTTAACAGTTCCCCATAAATCATATTCGTCTGAATGTTCAATATTAACTTGAACTATATCGCCAACTTTAACACAGTTTTCTTCATTTAGATAAACAACACCATCAATTTCTGGTGCATCTGCCATGCTACGGCCAATTGCGCCTTCTTCATCTACTTCGTCTATGATGACCGATAATGTTTTCCCAATTTTATCTTGTAATTTTTGGGTAGAAATCGTTTGTTGTAGTTGCATAAAACGATCATAGCGTTGTTGTTTGATTTCGTCAGGAATTTGATTTGGTAGCGCATTCGCTGCTGCACCTTCAACAGGACTGTAAGTAAAACAGCCAACGCGATCTAATTGTGCTTGCGATAAAAAGTCGAGTAATAGTTCAAAATCTTGTTCGGTTTCACCAGGGTAGCCGACAATAAAGGTTGAACGTAGGGTGATTTCAGGACAAATATTTCGCCATTTTTCAATTCGTTCAAGAGTACGTTCAATGGTGCCAGGTCGTTTCATTGATTTCAGAACTGATGGGCTGGCATGCTGTAAAGGTACATCTAAATAAGGAAGAATTTTATCTTCAGCCATTAATGGAATCAATTCATCAACACTCGGGTAGGGATACATATAATGTAACCTTACCCAAATACCTAGACTCGCTAATTGTTCACAAAGCGTTTTGATATCGGTTTTTAGTGGCATACCATTCCAGAAATCGGTACGATTTTTAATATCAATACCATAGGCTGATGTATCTTGTGCAATCACTAATAATTCTTTAACACCACTGTCGGCTAAGCGTTTAGCTTCATCAAGCACATTACCAATCGGGCGACTGACCATCTCGCCTCGAAGCGATGGAATAATACAAAATGTACAGTTATGATTACAGCCTTCAGAAATTTTTAAATAAGCATAATGCTTTGGTGTTAATTTAACACCTTGTTGTGGTACTAAACTTGTAAAAGGATTATAAGCTGGTTTAGGTGCGTATTTGTTTACATGAGTCAGCACAGATTCGTAACTGTGTGGACCTGATATTTCAAGCACTTTAGGATGAACAGAACGAATCTGATCTTCTTTGGCGCCAAGGCAACCAGTGACAATGACCTTTCCATTTTCGTTTAAGGCTTCACCGATAGCTTCAAGCGATTCTTGCACAGCACTATCAATAAAACCACAGGTATTAACAATAACTAAATCAGCATTATCATAACTTGGTACAACTTGATAACCTTGAGTACGTAACTCAGTTAAAATTCGCTCTGAGTCAACAAGGTTTTTAGGACAACCAAGACTCACAAATCCAATAGTAGGGGATGACATATTCATATTTTTATAGTGTGTTTATTAATTAGAGGTATATTTGAGAATTTTATCTGTCAATTAGTTTAATTTTGTAGCTAATAATAAAAAAACGGGTGCATTTTATCATATTTAATCTTAGTTGATATAAAGAATTTCTCATTGCGTATAAACACCTTTAGTATCAATCTATTAATAGATGGTTATTCTCTATTAAAATAAATTTCTCATACTTTAATGGGGTTAATTCGAATTTTAAGTAAATAGTTTTTAGAATTGAGTTATTTAAATTACAATAGCTAAAAAGTAGCTAATTATTACCCGTAGTTTAATTTATTATGGCTGATTTATTTAATTAAAAAAGAGCCGTTATTTGATAATAACAGCTCATAAATAGGAAGTTAAAAATTTAATAATAATTTATTTTAGTGAATTTACCACTTCATCAATTTGACGATCTAAACTTTCTGCACCGCCGCCAGATAAGTACCAAAGATCAGGCGTTAAATATACCACCTGTGTTTTAGCCTTTTTCAATACTTTTGAGTCAAAGTAACTTTCACTCATGCCTTCTTTACCAATCGCTTTACTGCGATCAACTACATAGATAACATCAGGTTTTACTGTGCTTATGTAATGATTATCAATAAATACCGGTTTAGGTTTGTCGTTATTATTGCTAGATTTAACATCGACGGGTACTGCCCGTTTAACTTTTAGTACATCATGTATTAAAGCCGCACTTGAGCTAGTATTAATCAGGATCATTTTTCCATCATTATGAATTGCTACAATCGCTTTTTTATGGCTTGCTGAAGCAATTGATTGTGCATCATTTACCTTTTTTTCAAGCGATTGAATCAAATTAGTAGCTTTAGCTTCCGTTCCGGTAATACTTGCCAACACATTAATATGGTCTTTTGTTGATTGAATATAGTTTTTAGCATCAACACTTAGATTAATAACAGGCGCAATTTTAGTTAACTCAGGCGCACGACTAGCTTGACGACCATCAATAATAATTAAATCAGGTTTTACTTGTTTAATTGCCTCTAAATCAGGTTCTTTCATATTACCTGTATCTTTAATATTGGCTTTTTTATACTGATTTAAGTAGGATGGAATTACCGATTGTGGTGCGCCAACAACGATAGAACCTTTGCCTAATGCATCTAAGGTGTCTAAGGCACCGTAATTCATCACGACAACTTTATGGGGTAATTTGGGAACCGTTACTGTTTGATTATCGGCTGTTACTATCATCGTATTTGATGATTGGCAACCGGTTAGTCCTAATGTCGCGGCAATAAGGCTAATTAGTAACCATTTTTTATTTCTCTTCATCATAATTTCTCGCATTATGTTTATGTGTAAATGCGAACTATTATTATTTAATAAATTAAAATTGTCTAGCCTTAAATAATTTTTCGAAAAGATATTGATAATTGTTCTCATATACTGTAGTGTTCACATTCCACTTGAAATAAAAATATCATTATTAATAATAGGGTTATACATCATGGCTTTCAAAAAGAAACTTAAACTTGCTAAACATGCAATCAATTCAGGTATTTTAATATCATTATCAACCTCGGCTTTGGCGGCAACTAATTCTGATACTGATACTATGGTTGTAACCGCTTCGGGATTTGCGCAACAAGTTAAAGAAGCGCCGGCGACAATTTCGGTTATTACGCCCGAAGAAATTGATAATAAACCTTACCGTGATGTCACTGACGCTTTAAAAGATATTCCAGGTGTCACAATAACAGGTGGTGGTGATAAAACTGATATTAGTATTCGTGGTATGGATGCTAAATATACTTTGATTTTAGTTGATGGTAAAAAAGTCAGCACTCGTGAAACGCGGCCTAATAGCGATAATTCTGGATTTGAGCAAGGTTGGCTACCACCATTAACTGCAATCGAACGTATTGAGGTGGTGCGTGGCCCTATGTCTTCACTGTATGGTTCTGATGCGATGGGTGGGGTCATTAATATTATTACTAAAAAAGTATCAGATAAATGGCATACAGGTTTACGTTTAGAGTCAGTTATCCCTTATCGTTCCAAAGAAAAAGATACTTATACTGGCAGCTTTTCAACAATGGGACCTATTATTGATGATATTTTAGGTATTCAACTTTATGGCCAATACTCTAATCGCCATGAAGATGAGTTTTTATATGGTCATGCCGAACAAAAGCTACATAGCATTAATGGTAAATTATCGTTAAATGCAACCGATACTCAAAAATTTGATTTAGATTTTGGACATGCATTGCAAAGTAGTAAATCTAGCGAAGGAAAGACTGCAATGGATGGAAGAGAAAGTGCTCGTAACGATCATCATAATACATTTGGGTTAACACACAATGGAGTATTTGGTGATGTCACAACTACTTCTTATGTTTCTCATGAAGAAAATAATAACAAAAAGCGCAAAATGAAGATACGAAATACCGATGTTGATAGTCGTGTAATCATTCCTTTTTCAATTAATATGCTTACTCTTGGGGGAAAATATAATTATCAAGAATTGCATGATAAAAATAATCAATTTGATAGAAATATAACAAAAATTGATCGTTGGAATTATGCTTTTTTTGCAGAAGATGAGATCCATTTATTAGACAATTGGATTTTAACTACCGGATTACGCTATAACAAAGATGAAAATTATGGTAGCAATTGGAATCCGCGCGTGTACAGTGTTTGGAATATTGATGATAACTTTACATTAAAAGGTGGTTATTCGACAGGCTATGCGACTCCTCAATTACGTCAAGTTGTTTCAGATTGGGGACAGCCAACGGGTGGTTCAGGAAGTAGAGGGAGAAAAGGGATTGTACTTGGTGAACCTAATTTAAAACCAGAGAAATCCAATAATTATGAAATAGGATTTGGTTATACTAATGATTATGGTATTGATGCCTCAGCTACAGTGTTTTATACAAAGTATAAAAATAAAATGCAGACATATAATTTATGTAATGACTTAAAAAATAGTAAGGCATGCACACTTGAAGGATCAAATGATAAATTTGATTTAATTCAAAAATGGCAAAATGTTGATAAAGCGGATCTGAAAGGTCTTGAACTTTCATTTAAAACTCCATTATTTACTGATTTCTTATTAAGTACTAATTATTCTTGGACTAAGACTGAACAAAAAACAGGTCTAAATAAAGGAAGATCACTAAATCGTACTCCGAAACAGAAGTTCAATACGCAACTTGATTGGAATCTCACTCAAGAGTGGGATTTATGGACTAAGGTTGCTTATTATGGGGTAGAAAGTACCACAGACCGCAATGGTAATAAAATTGAATATCCGGGCTATACTTTCTGGGATGTTGGTGCATCTTATAAAATCCATAAACAAGCAAAATTATATGCTGGTATTTATAATTTGTTTGATAGGGATGTAAGCAACGATGATTTTGGTAAAACGTTAGAAGGTCGACGTTATTTTGTTGGTACTGAGATTAATTTCTAAATGAACCAAATAATCTCTCGATTATTTTTCTAGGATGATTTTCATATAAAAAGGGCGGGTTAAAGCGCCCTTTTTTAATTATTTAAGTATCATAAAGTCATATGATATGCATTTTAACAATATTATTTTACTGAAATTTAGCGATTTCAGTTATGCCTTGTTTATTATTAGAATCTGTAGTCGGGTTTAATAGTATTTGAGTAGAAACATCACTCAGTGTTATTGTTACCTTAGCATTTGGTGTTAAAGAGAATTCGGCCGCATCGTATGGTCTATTATCGATAAAAGCTTTTGTTACAGAAATTTTATCGATAGACTTATCGGTGTCATTGATAAGTGAAATTGAAATTTTAAAATCAATATTTGACATGGCTTTTTTCTTATATTGAATTAATTTTTTTGTGAACTCGGGGTTAGTTATAGCATATATTCCTTTATCATGTTTAACTGTTAGGATATCTGCTTGTTTTAAAAGTTCAGTGTCTGATATGTCTTGACCAACTAAAATAGGAATTTCAAATGATGCATATGATTTCATTTTTTGAGTATAACACTCTTTATATTCAACTGATTTGAATAGTTGGGCTATCTCTTTTTTAGCTGTAATTAGTGACGATGATTCACTTCTGGAGTCTTTATAATCTGAGCAGGCTGGGACTTCTAATGTTAGGTTTCCTTTAACAAAAGATGGTTTAGCATCAAGCTGTGAAATTGTCACGGTTGTTTCAACATTAGCATCACAACCTAATAGCATTGCAGAAATAAATGATATTAATAAAATCTTTTTCATTGTATTTTCCTATTATGGTGTTTAATTACTTAGATCATATCAGTAAAAATTTATTTAGCCATTGTTAATTCAAAGTAAAGTCAAAAAATTTTAATTTATCATTTATCAAAATCTTTTATGACTTGAATGATGCGGTTGTCTCTGTTTTATCCTGATAGGTTAGCCAATCGAACGTTTAAAATAAAGAATATGTTATATCGTTCGTATGGTTAATCAACATTTGACATCAACGAAGACAATCATTGATCAGATCTGAATTTAATAATAATGAATACTAAATTTGAAAATGATGGGAAATTAAAGGCACAATTATGGCTTTACTAAAAGCATAGCCTTTTTCGTATTTCGAGAGTGTGAAAAAGTGATTATCATCCAAAAATAAAGTCGATTAAGTTAATTTTGCACAACAATTGCGATTTTGATCGCTCTTTTTTATTCTCGGGTTTAGAGCTTATTCTATAAGCAATAATTATCTTGATTTTTGAGTATAATAATCTAATAAATAATTGTCTAAGTTCAAAATAGACTATAGCCCATGTTTGTAATTGGTGTTGTGTGATTGATTGTTTTCATGTTACAAGCAAACGGTCCTTTATTAACATTAAACTAATTTTGCAAATGTGAAATTTAAAGTGCGGTGGTTGAAAGTGGATAACCATAGATTTTCTAAAAAATGGTATGGGTTTTACCCTGATTTAACCCCTTTAATAGAATTGAGATGAAGATTAATTCTTGCGAAGCCTTTTCGGATATGGACTTGAATTGGTACGCCCGGGTGGACTCGAACCACTGACCCCCACCATGTCAAGGTGATGCTCTAACCAACTGAGCTACGGGCGTATATGTTGAAACACGCAAATATTAGCTGTGAAATCGATTTGTATCAAGTAAAAAAATTAAAAATAGCCTGTTTTTTAATCTGTTGAACAATTGTGGTTATAGAATAACCGAATACGTTGTTTTTATGATCAAGATAAGGGTTGTAAAATAGATTTATTTTTATCATTATTACGATTTAAAAAACAGGTTTAGTTTTTTTTCTCGAATTGTAAATAAATGTAAATTTTCTGTGGTTTGTTTAGTCTTATTTAGCTATACTCAATGGAATAATTAAGGAGCTATTTGTTTTGGTTAACATGTCGATAAAAGATCAGATAGAGGATGTTTTACATAATATTTTTGGATATAAATCATTCAGAAATCAACAAAAAGAAATTATTGAATCAATTATCGATGGTCGAGATACCTTAACAATTATTCCAACCGGTGGTGGTAAATCGTTATGTTACCAAATACCCGCCGTATTATTGCCAAGTACCGCTTTGGTTATTTCACCGTTAATTTCTTTAATGAAAGATCAGGTTGATCAACTTATTGCCAACGGTATTTCGGCAGCATATCTAAATGCGACTCAATCATCAGATGAACAGCAAGCCGTTATTGAACAATATTTATCACACTCAATAAAATTGCTTTATATTTCACCGGAAAGACTCGCTGTATCATCATTTTCTACTATGATTGAAAAACATCCCCCTTCATTAATTGCCATAGATGAAGCGCACTGTATTTCACAATGGGGTCATGATTTTCGCCCTGATTATCGCCAATTAGGACAGCTTTCAGCACGTTTTCCTGACATTCCCTTGGTTGCACTGACTGCAACAGCGGATAAGATGACTCAGACGGATATTATTCATCAATTAAAACTAGTGGATCCTTTAGTTGTTGTGCGTAGTTTTGATCGCCCTAATATCCGTTATACCGTAGTGGATAAATTTAATTTAACCGAGCAAGCGGTCTCTTTTATTGAAACACAAAAAGGCAATAGTGGCATAATCTATTGTTCAAGCCGTTCTAAAGTTGAAGATATGGCGACAAGGCTTGCTGCACGTGGTTTTTCTGTTATAGCTTATCATGCTGGTTTAACCAACAGCGAACGTTTACAGGCACAAGAATCTTTTTTAAAAGATAATGTACAAATTATTGTTGCAACAGTTGCATTTGGTATGGGAATTAATAAACCGAATATTCGATTTGTTATCCATGCAGATTGCCCAAGAACAATTGAAGCTTATTATCAAGAAACAGGACGAGCAGGGCGAGATGGCGTACCTGCCGAAGCAATATTACTTTTTAATGGCAAAGATTTAAATTGGTATCATCGACAAATTGCTGACAAAATGGATGGTAAGCATAAAGAGGTCGAGCAACATAAAGTTAATGCTATGGAATCATTTGCTCAAAGCTTAACTTGTCGGCGAATCGTATTGCTTAATTATTTTGGTGAAAATCACAGCGAGCCTTGTAATAACTGTGATATCTGTCTGTATCCGCCAGAAATGTATGATGGTTTAATTGATGCGCAAAAAGTTTTATCTTGTGTTTATCGGGTTGAGCAACGTTATGGCGCACAATATATTTCTGATGTATTACGAGGATCAGCTCGCTCGCAAATAAAAGAAAACGGACATGACAAATTGTCTGTTTATGGAATTGGGAAACAGCACTCAACAGATTATTGGTTAAGTGTCATTAGACAATTAATTTATTTAGGTTACTTAAGTCAAAATATTTCAACTTTTACAACGTTACAACTGACTCAAGAGGCACGAAAAATTTTAAGAGGTGAGATTAGCTTATCATTAGCTAAACCTCGACTAGAGATTGTGAAGAAGAGTCGCTTAAATCGATATGCTAGAGCAATTAACTTAACTACCATTTTGTCTTATGAAGAGCGTATTTTATTTAATAATCTAAAACGATTACGTAAAGATATTGCAGATGTTGAAGATATTGCACCATATGTCATATTTAGCGATGCGACCTTATTAGAAATGGTGCAAACTATGCCAGAAAGCAAAAAACAACTACTTAATGTTACAGGCGTAGGTAAAATTAAATTAGAGAAATATGGCAATTTATTTTTAGATGAAATTAACGATTTCATGATAAAAAATATATAACATCATAAATAATTAACTATAATAGCGTCTCTTAAGAAAACAAATTTATTAAAAAAGATAAAAAATGGAGCTTTTTATGTCACCGATGAATGACATGCCACAAATGTTAGCGCTCGTATTATTGTTAATTATTTTATATCTTGGCGATATTGTTTCAACCCGAACCAAAGCTTGGATCCCCTCTGTATTTATTTGTGCTGTACTTTTCTTACTTGGTTATTGGACGTTTTTCCCAAAAGATATCGTCGCTCGTGCGGGTATCCCAACTGTCGTTGCTGTAATGTTTATGTATTTACTGATCGTTAATATGGGCACACTATTATCGGTTAAGGAACTATTACTACAGTGGAAAACTATTTTAATTTCGCTGGCAGGAATTGTGGGGATCATTATTATTGCAATAATAGTGGGCTATCTATTCTTTGACTTTAATACCGTTGTTGTGGCGATTCCGCCTCTAGTTGGCGGCATTGTATCGGCCATTATTATGGCGAAAGGTGCAACCGATGCTGGATTACCTGATCTCGCTGTATTTGCCATTATTATCTATGTGATGCAAGGCTTTATTGGTTATCCGCTTACCTCAATCATGCTTAAACGAGAAGGGCGACGAGTGCTGAGCCAGTATCATGCAGGTACTTGGAATGCCAATAACGATCCAAAGTCATCGATTGACAAACAATCAGTGGTCGCAGATGATGAAAATCCGATGCCACGCATGTTTGCTAAAATTCCTTCCAGCTATAATTCATCTTATTTCATTTTTTTACGTATCGCAATTATTGGACTTTTAGCTTACTCTGTTTCTGAAATTTTAAAGCCAATTGTCAGTGTTAGCCCATTTGTCTTATGTTTACTATTTGGTGTTATTGCGGCATCGTGTGGCTTCTTAGAACGTCATCCACTCAAAAAAGCAGGTGGATTTGGTTTAGCGGTGATGGGATTAATGCTCTTTATTTTTGATACCTTAAGTAAAGCAACGCCTGAAATGCTAGTTCGATTAATTACACCACTTATCATCTTTATTTTATCTGCGGTGGTTGGCATGTTTATCTTTTCGGTGATTGTGGGTAAAGTTTTAAAAGTCAGTAAAGAGATGGCGTTTTCTATCGCACTTACTGCCTTATATGGTTTTCCTGCCGATTATATTATTACCAATGAAGTGATCAACAATTTAACTAAAGATCAGAAAGAAAAAGATGTGCTTACTAGCCATATGCTACCACCGATGCTGATTGGTGGATTTATTTCAGTCACAATAGTATCTGTGGTGCTTGCCGGTATCATGGTCAATATGATTGTCGCACCATCAGCGGTTACGCCTTAGCGACAGATATAATTGTGTTGATTGGCTAAAGTAACCGACACAATTAAAAAAGAGTAATGACATAAATAAGGATTAGATGATTGCATATCTAATCCTAAAAAATAGAATACATTGAAATATTAAAGGTAGTATCATGATAAATCCAGATATTAAAAAACTCGTTCAACAAAATATTGATGAAATGATTGCTTTTCGTCGAGACCTACATCGACATCCTGAATTACCGTGGGAAGAGTTTAGAACCACCGACAAAATAGCCGAACAACTTGATAAAATCGGTATTCCTTACCGCCGCACTAAACCAACAGGCATTATTGCTGATATCCAAGGTGGTAAACCCGGTAAAAGAATCTTACTGAGAGCAGATATCGATGCATTACCGGTGCAAGAATTAAGTACCAACATCGATTATAAATCAACAATTGATGGCAAAATGCATGCTTGTGGTCATGATACCCATGCTTCTATGCTACTGACTGCGGCTAAAGCACTTTATGCTATTCGCGATCAGCTAAAAGGTAATTTGAGATTAGTGTTTCAACCGGCGGAAGAAATCGCCCAAGGTGCAAAAGGCATGATTAAACAGGGTGTGCTTGAAGATGTCGATAGCGCTTTTGGCATGCATATTTGGTCACAAACACCTGTAGGGAAGGTGTCTTGTGTGGTCGGTTCTAGTTTTGCTTCGGCAGATTTATTAACTGTTCGTTTTAAAGGTAAAGGTGGGCATGGATCTATGCCACATGACACTATTGATGCCGTTATGGTCGCATCTTCATTTGTAATGAATATACAATCTATTGTCTCGCGCGAAGTCTCCCCACTTGATCCAGCTGTAGTCACCATTGGCAAAATGGATGTTGGTACTCGTTTTAATGTGATTGCCGAAAATGCGGTATTAGAGGGCACTGTACGCTGTTTTAATGTTGCTGTACGTGACAAAATTGAAGCAGCAATTCGTCGATATGCTAACCAAGTTGCTGCTATGTACCGAGCTACGGCCGAAGTTGAATATATTTACGGTACACTTCCCGTGATTAATGATAAAGAGAGTGCCTTATTAGCACAAAAAGTTATTGTCGAATCGTTTGGTGAACAAACCCTTTATTTTGAACCGCCGACAACTGGTGGTGAAGATTTTAGTTACTATACAGAAAACATTCCAGGCGCTTTTGCCTTGGTGGGTTCCGGTAATCCTGAAAAAGACACGCAATGGCCACATCATCATGGTTGCTTTAATGTTGACGAAGATGGTATGACCTTAGGTGCAGAATTTTATGCACAATATGCTTGGGCTTATTTAAATCAAAACTAAACGCCAAAAACTTGAATAAAAAGTTGATTTAGGCGGATACTCTGCCGAGCAAATGGCTTGGCAGCGTGATAATTCAACATATCAATTAACCTAACCCATTTCACAACTGCTGACAAATAGATTATTTAACAAATTAAATTTTGACAAAAAGCTTAAGGAAATATGTACGTTTTAGTATAAAAACATTGCTTGAATTCAACTACTAAGTATGAATTCAGCCTAAAAAAGGCTTCACAGGGTGTTTTATACTTAAGTTTTTTTCTTGGGCGATTACTTAAGTCCAATCGAGATGTTCATTTCCAATATAAATTTTGCCGAGTGAGGGAATTGGCCTAGAACATTCAGAATACTGAATAAGGTGAGGGCATACACGAGCTACGATTCTCACTGGTTTGTTAAATGACAATTTGTGAAACGAAAGCAGTAAAGCTGTGACCAGTATTCGAGCGGTTGTGGGGACAAACTTTTTATGGAACAAATTTGAAGATTAGTACATAGCGATAATAGCCTCGAAGAAGCAAGCAAAAATGGGCGATACGAGTAATTTGGGGAAGGCTCATAAACCTCCTTTTTTCTCGGTCGTTTTCACCGAAAAGAAAACATCACAAAACGACCAGTGTCCAAAATCTTAACCAATCTAAAATCCAAAAATTCTATTAAGAAATTTAAGAAATAAAAGGGGTGATATATTTTCGAATAAAAAATAATACGATATATTTCAAATATATCTTGCTATTTTACATTTCCTTACAAATAATTCGGCTGAATGAGTGGCTTTTTTTTATTATCCCCTTATAATTAAAACGATTAAGGCTTAATTTATAGCCGTTTAGCATAAAAAACCTAAATAAAATAAAAGATTAGTTGACGGATGGAACGCCATGCAGTATAATTATAGACACCAGCGCTGGCAAAACAATGTTTTAAAAACTCCCCAATCTCTCTCTAGGCTGAAATTTAATTCAATTCTTACTTCTACTTTTAACTTATTTCATCGAAACAGCGTAAATAATCATTGTTTTTTAGCAATAAGTGTAAACAAAAGATACGCTTTGAGCTCAGCGTTATCCTTAAGCTTAATTAAAGATATAAATTTAAGGTTAATCTTAACTTCACTAGGGGTTTATACTCAAACTCAAGCATCAGGTAGGTTATCTAAACTTGGTTTAGCTTGGATGCCGATGTTATTGTTGTTTTATTGCTCTAATACTCAAGCATTATCGGCAAGTACAACTGAATATATTCATGGTAATCCACCTTATTTAACCTTTGATAATGGGGTAACTAAGGTTACCACTACAGATGGTTTGTTATGGATTACTCTATCCGACGGTACTCACATTACACCAGCAACCAATACTTCAACCGCAGTCAACCCAATACAGCTGCCGGTAGCCAATCAGAGTTTCGCTGATATTGTTATGTCAATACCTACCAATACCAATTCCATTGCCTTAAGTGCTTTAATTGGTGCACCTTATAATTATTGGGGTGATGAAGATGGTGATGGTCAAGGTACTAATGGTATTGCTGCTACCGGTAATTTAAGCGTGCGTATTACCGATAAAGCCAATCATGCTGTGAGTCGTAGTGCTACTTTAGATATCTGTGATGCGCCTTATAAAGTGGAATTAACCAGTACTAATGGAAGTATAGCTACTCAGTATGGGCTGCCTAATAGTAGTAGTTTCAATGGTAGTTCTGCTGCTTATTATATCAGTCCTAAAGCCGCACCAAAAATCTGTTATGTCAAACCCAATCTGAATTATGGTGACGGCAAATACGCCGGTCCCGCCACTATCTGGAATCCGGATAAAGGTTTTCTGGTGCAATCCACTGAGCCATCAACTTACAGTCGTAACTTCCCCACTACTGGTATTAATAATCTGTATTTTGATTTAGACATAGGTGGTGTTAAAGGTTCAGCATTGACATGGCCAACAGTCAGCCAAGGCGGTATTACCGCCACCATGACGCCATCCCCCGATAATGCTAATAACATTCGCGTCACCCTCACGGGTCCGGCGGCAACAGCATCCCAAATCAATTCAGCCACACCGGGTAGCGTCGCTACTCCCATCTTGCCACAGACATTCGTGTTAGTCGGTAAAGATAGTCGTAATAAAACGGTATTAAGCTATGGCTTTGTGTTAAAACAGTGGTTCGTTAACCGTAGAAATAAACCAGATACTTATGCTAACACCTCATCCTGGTGTCGCAATTTAGGTGGTGGTTACCGCTTGCCACAGGTCAAAGACTTAACTAACTCGGTTTGTTCGGGAACTAGTTCAGGCTTTTTTTGCCAAGGAGCAGTGGGCGCTACGCCGTCATCGAATTGGAATGGTTACCAGCGTAATATTGGTGCAGGTTTGTTCACCGAATGGGGCAACATGAGCGATTATACCGCTGCCGGCTTCCTCTACTACTACGATTGGACAAGTGACATCAGCTCTCCGTACCCGTTGACTGTCTACTCGAGAGACGGCTACGTTATCAGGATCAACCCCAGCGACGCCATCAATGGGGGGATTTGCACTTATCCTTAATCCTTAAGTCGGGGGCGTTTAATAAGGAGTAATAAAGGTTAAGCAACAAAAGGGCAGTTTTAGCGGCAGGGGCAATCCGAGCCGATAGCATCGGCAAGCAGAAATGGATTATACGAGTAATTTGGGGGAGGGCACATAATCCCTTTTTTACTCGGGCGTTTTTACAAAAAAGAAAACATCACAAAACGACCAACGTCCAAAGTCTTAATCAATCTAAAATCCAAAAATTCTATTAAGAAATTTAAGAAACAAATTTGATTAATAAATGAAAATAATGACTGCCAAAAAGTTTAAGGAACCCTATGCGTTTAAACATAAAAAACAATCAATATTTAATTGGTTAAAATATTTTTTAAAAATTATTGAGGAGTCTATACAGTTTCATTTTACAAAAAAACTTGAATTCAAGTAACCCAACTACTACCCCTTTTTTTCAAGTTAATTTAAAATTTAATAAAATCGAAACATTAAAAAATCATCAAAAAAAAGGGTTTAACCCCCCAAAAATACCATTTACCTTTACACTAACAACGATTATAGTATCTCACGATCGCTCACAGCCGTATAGGCTGTTAAATAAACTTTACATCCAAAAAATCCTGACAGGAAGTTTAAGGAAAGTTATGCGTTTTAGTATAAAACATTGTCAAATATTAAATCGGTTATCGGCATAGTAAAGACTAATTTGACACATTATGATATGATAATTGGCAATTTCATTAGCAATTAGTAATGGTGATTATGAGTTATCAAGTTCTGGCACGTAAGTGGCGACCAAAATCATTTTCTGAAGTGGTTGGACAGCAGCATGTTTTAAAAATTTTATCTAACGCACTTTCGCTAGGACGCGTGCACCATGCTTATTTGTTTTCGGGTACTCGCGGCGTTGGGAAAACGTCTATAGCACGTTTACTAGCTAAAGGCTTAAATTGCGAAACAGGTATAACTGCAACGCCTTGCGGTGTCTGTGATAATTGTCGCGATATTGAACAAGGTCGCTTTGTTGATTTGCTTGAGATCGATGCAGCATCAAGGACTAAAGTCGAAGATACACGTGAAATTTTAGATAATATTCAATATTTGCCAACTAAAGGACGATTCAAAGTTTACCTAATTGATGAAGTTCATATGCTTTCACGTAGTAGCTTTAATGCTTTGTTAAAAACATTAGAAGAACCACCAGAACATGTAAAATTTTTATTAGCCACAACCGATCCACAAAAATTACCGATTACTATTTTATCTCGTTGTTTGCATTTGCATTTAAATGTACTTGATACCTCGTTAATTGCCGAACAGCTATCACACATTTTACAACTGGAACAGATCGAAAGTGATAGTAAAGCAATACAGTTATTGGCCAAAGCAGCTAACGGCAGTATGCGTGATGGGCTAAGTCTTACTGACCAAGCGATTGCTTTAGGTAATGGTAAAGTCGAAGCTGAGTCAGTTGCCATGATGCTAGGCACGTTAGATAAATCAATACCATTTTCACTAGTAGAGTCGCTTTATCACGGGGATGGTAATGCTTTAATGCAGCAAATTAATGTTGCTGCGACGCAAGGTGTTGATTGGGATAATCTACTTGCTGATAGCATTGCACTTTTACATCAAATAGCATTACTTCAAGTTGTTCCTACTGCACTGGGGGATTACAGTGACAATGAAGATCGCATACGCTTTTTAGCACAATATATGGCGCCAAATGATATCCAGTTGTTTTATCAAATTTTGTTGATGGGTAGAAAAGAACTTGCTTATGCACCTGATAAAAAAGTTGGTGTTGAAATGAGCTTTCTACGCGCGTTAGCCTTTATCCCTAAAACAACTGAGGCAGTTAAACCGCCTACACAGCAAGCTAAAGTTGCTGAGCAATCACCAAAAATGGCGGATAGCAAATCACAAGTTCCGCCAATGGTATCAAGTCAGCAAAATGAGCAACGTATTGAACCGAAGTCAAACTTACAAAGTACTTCAGTTAATTCGTCTAATGCTAAAGAACAACAAAAGTTGGAACCAATAAGGTCAACCACAACAGAAAAGATTGAAGCTGAACAAACGATAACAGAAGATGTAAAGGATAATGTTGCACCATCAGACTTAGTTATCCCTGATGATGCATCCTCGATCACTAAAAATATTTTAGAAATGAGAATGCAATTAATCAAAGAGGAGCAAAATACAAAAAAGTCTGAATCAGTGGCTGGAAAAGAGCAGTCACAAAATGGCGAGGAGCACTCCTCATTAGCGCGCATAAAAAACATTTTGCCATCAACTAACGAGCAAGAGAAAAATACTGAACTAGAAAGCCATACAATTAATGATAATGATGAAGAAGAGATTACTGCTGAAAATTATCAATGGCAATCCTATGGTCTGGTTGAAACTAAAGATGATATGGTTATCGATACAAAGGCTTTTCGAGAATCATTAAATGGTGATAAAACACCAGAAATGACTCAAAAACTTATTGGTGAAATGGCTCAAAAAGATAAGTGGTGTGCAGAGATCGAACAACTAGAATTGGCTCCGTTAATTAAACAAATAGCAATAAATTCATTTTTAGAACAAGTTGATGAAACTAATATAGTTCTGCATATGCGCTCGTCAGTTAAACATCTGATCAATTCATCTGTTAATACTAACAAATTAGAAAAAGCATTATCTAACCATCGACAACAATTAGTAAAACTCAAGGTAATGATTGATGATAATCAAGAAAATAAAACGCCTTTAGAAATGCGCGAAGATTTATATCAACAAAAGTTAGAACAGGCTAAGCAGATCATCAAACAAGATACTAAAATTGAGATGATTTGCCAATATTTTGAAGCGAAGATTGATGAAGCGAGTATTCGTCCTGTATAATTGGCAGCTAAATGTTTTAAAAGAGGAATAAATATGTTTTCAGGTGGAAAAGGTGGTTTGGGTAATTTGATGAAACAAGCCCAACAAATGCAAGCAAAAATGCAGCAAGCTCAAGAAGAGATCGCTAAACTGGAAGTGACCGGTGAATCAGGTGCTGGAATGGTTAAAATCACAGTCAATGGCGCACATAGCTGCAAACGCGTTGAAATCGACCCATCAATGTTAACAGAAGATGATAAAGAGATGTTAGAAGATCTTATTGCTGCCGCTTATAACGATGCTACTCGTCGTTTAGACGAGGCGCAAAAAGAGCGAATGGCACAAGTTACCGGTGGCATGCAATTACCACCAGGTTTTAAAATGCCATTTTAATGATTGCCGTTGAATATTGATTATTGTCGGTATAAAAATTAACTTTATCTAATTTAGTGGGAAGGCTAGTTTTCTAGTCTTCCCATTTATTTATAGAAATTATTTAGCAATAAAAATAAAATCATTCATTAATTTTTCATTATCATAGGTAATATCATGTAATCTTTTTTGGAATATTTTGCACAAATCATGAATTGATATTTCTTTGACTTTAACATTATCATAATCGCTGATTTCTTTGCTTTCACCTTTAGTGATAATCCAAACTTGTTTGCTTTTGCCTGTCAGCGGAATTGTTTTTGGAGTCGTTGGTCCATCCATTTTTTTTGTATTGAACGTTAAATGTGCTTTATGATTGAGTTGATTAATATAATTTTCTATTTGTTCTTCTTTAAATGCTTCATAATCTGATTTGAGAGTGCAATCATACATTACCGCTAAATTTTCAATAATAAAAAAGCCATCTGCTTTTCCGGCTTGATTTTCTCTATCAAATTGAAAAATTTTATTCAATCCAATTATTTTTAATAAGTTAAAAACAGAATCTTCAAAAGCGATTGGATCGGTGATGTTTTCGATTTGTCGTACCGAGTGTATTAATAATGCTTGATAAGTCTTAGCATCCATTTTATCAGGAAAGGAATTGGCATCCGATACATCAATATTCTCTTTTATTTTTCGCTCATCGATAAGTTTGATATCGGTTGCATATCTTTTGCCTGCGTCTTTTTCATTTGCAGTAAAACTAACTTTTGTACCTATTTTTAGTTCTTCGATGGGTAGATTATTGATATCTTTTTTAGCAAAATAGTAATCGTTCTTTTCATCTAGTGCTTTTATAAACCCATAATAGTTATCTTCATTATTCTTATCCGGACACAAATGTTTAATTTGACTAATCACGCATAATACTCCTTAATCATTCAAGTTATTCCTAGAAAACTGATGTTACTGATTATAATTTATAAGCATTACTATAAATAGATTTAGCACTATTTACCAGTGTCATGTATATAAATGATTATTAGGTTGTCTTTCAATAGTAAGTAATGACCAAAGTTGATATATGATTTTGCCTGTCTATTTATACAGTTTTTCTTTATTAATTATTTTGTATCAGGTAAACTACAAACTAGTTATTTTATAAATGTTGTTAATACTGACTATCAAATAATTTTTATTATTTTATTTAAGCGATATTTAAAATCTCGGTTATTGATAGTTAAAATTAAGTTAAATAATACTCTTTATTAAGGATTAAATGTGATAGGGCGTTTACGAGGACTCATTATAGAAAAGCAACCACCTAAAGTGTTAATTGAGGTCGGCGGTGTTGGCTATGAAGTATTTATGCCAATGACTTGTTTTTATGAGTTACCGGACAATGGTAAAGAAGTGATTGTATTAACACATTTTGCCGTTCGTGAAGATGCACAAATATTGTATGGCTTTAATCATGAGCAAGAACGAGAGCTATTTCGAGAACTGATTAAAGTGAATGGGGTAGGACCTAAATTGGCATTGGCGATCTTATCGGGTATGTCAGCCCAACAATTTATTAGTGCTGTTGAACAAGGTGAAATCAAAACACTTGTTAAATTACCAGGCGTGGGGACGAAAACTGCTGAGCGTTTGATTGTTGAAATGAAAGATCGCCTGAAACGATTTGGCGAAGATTTGTCCGCAACTAGTAGTATAATTTCATCAAGCGACCTTAAAAAATCGTCTAATCAAATTGAAAGCGAAGCAGTTTCTGCACTGATTGCACTTGGTTATAAACCGCAAGAAGCTAGTCGCATTATTAGTAAAGTCATTAAGCCAGAAATGGATAGTGAAACGCTTATTCGTGAAGCATTAAAATCAGCATTATAAAATAGGTCAAGGATATGATTGAAGCGGATCGTTTGATAGCTCCTCAGGCTCAAAAAGAAGAAGAATCATTAGATCGAGCAATTCGTCCTAAATTTTTGGATGAATATATTGGTCAACCGCATGTTCGTGAGCAGATGAAAATTTTTATTCAAGCTGCTAAGCAGCGACATGATGCATTAGATCATTTACTAATCTTTGGTCCGCCTGGTCTTGGAAAAACGACTTTAGCCAATATTGTTGCTAATGAAATGAACGTTAACTTGCGTACAACTTCAGGCCCGGTATTAGAAAAAGCGGGTGATCTGGCCGCTATGCTAACTAATCTAGAACCCAATGATGTGCTCTTCATTGACGAAATTCATCGACTTTCACCTATGGTTGAAGAAATTTTGTATCCTGCAATGGAAGATTATCAATTAGATATTATGATTGGAGATGGGCCAGCTGCACGTTCGATTAAAATCGATTTACCCCCGTTTACTCTGATTGGAGCAACTACTCGCGCCGGTTCATTAACTTCACCACTACGTGACCGCTTTGGCATTGTGCAGCGCCTAGAGTTTTATCGGGTTGAAGATTTGGAATATATTGTTAGTCGCAGCGCCAAATTTTTAGGTATGGATTTATCTCAAGAAGGTGCGCATTTAATTGCTAAGCGTTCTCGTGGCACTCCTCGAATTGCCAATCGTTTATTGCGACGAGTAAGAGACTATGCCGATGTAAAATCGAAAGGCATTGTTGATGAAACAATAGCAACTCAAGCGCTCGATATGCTTGATGTTGATAATGAAGGTTTTGATTTTATGGATCGCAAACTATTATTGGCGATCATTGAAAAGTTTATGGGTGGCCCTGTTGGTTTGGATAACATTGCAGCGGCAATAGGCGAAGAGCGTGAAACCATTGAAGATGTACTTGAGCCATTTTTGATCCAACAAGGTTATATTCAGCGCACACCTCGTGGTCGAATTGCAACGCCTCATGCTTACCGTCATTTTGGTATTATTCAAGATGTATAAAGTGGAACATATAAGTCTAGATGGACTGCACGATTGGTAAATGATTCGTTGATTATTCAGTATGTAAACCACCACCTTGTGTGGTGGTTTTCTTTTAAATCAGCCTAATTCTTTTTCAGTAAATATGCCACTAAAGAGATCCGTACTTAAATAACGTTCACCGGACGATGGTAAAATTACGACAATAGTTTTATTGGCATTTTCAGGTAAATTAGCTAACCTATCAGCGGCAAAAACTGCTGCACCCGATGATATTCCTGCTAAAATTCCCTCTTTTTCCATTAAAATACGCGCTGTTTCAATTGCTTCTTCGTTAGATACTTTTTCGACAAGATCGATTAAATTGAGATCCAAATTTGCCGGAATAAAACCTGCACCTATACCTTGAATTTTATGTGGACCAGGTTTGATAAGTTCGCCAGCTAGTGCTTGTGTGATAACCGGTGAGTTAGTTGGTTCGACCGCAACAGCAGTTATTTTTTTACCTTGTGTTTTTTTTATATAACGCGTGACTCCCGTAAATGTTCCACCAGTACCAACACCTGCAATAAAAATATCAACTTGGCCATCTGTATCTAACCAGATTTCAGGGCCAGTTGTTTTTTCATGTATTTCTGGATTAGCAGGATTACTAAATTGTTGCAACATAATATTTTTTTGTGGGTTACTAGCTACAATTTCTTCCGCTTTTTCTATAGCACCTTTCATACCTTTAGCCGCTTCGGTTAGCACTAAATTTGCGCCTAACGCTTTTAATAACTTACGTCGCTCGATACTCATGCTTTCAGGCATGGTTAATGTCAGTTTATAACCACGCGCCGCTGCAACGGCTGCAAGTGCTATACCTGTATTACCACTTGTTGGCTCAATTAGCTCAACGTCAGAGGTGAGTAAACCACGTTTTTCTGCATCCCAAATCATATTAGAAGCGATACGACATTTAACGCTAAAGCTTGGATTACGTGATTCAACTTTAGCTAAAATATTGCCCTTACCAAAGTGTTTTAATCGTACCAATGGGGTATAACCAATGGTTTGTGAATTATCATCAAATATTTTACTCATATTAAAATCCTTATTTGTCGCTTTAAAGGAAATAGCATTACATTATCAATTATTAACTATAGTGATTATTATAAATATAACGCAAAAAGATGATACTAATTAATAATTATAACAATATGCATTTTGGCTATATGGCATCGACTTGTTGTTGAATTTTTGAAAATATCCATTGATTTTAATTAATAGTATATTGCTACTAAGATCATAATGCATAACAAATTTAGTGGTTACATTGATATAGATTAAATTGATCAAAATTGTCTAATGATATGGTATTAATAAGTAATATTAACAGATGCATGATTGATGATTAATGTTTTATCGCGTGCATTGCCCTAACATTTATCAGCCAAATTTGATTGATATTTTAATATATTGAGTGTAGTAAGATTTTCTATTTATAAATGATTGATTTTTACTTTTTATCATTAAAATAATAAAACGATGGTAGCTTTATTACGTTAATTTGCTTTTGTTATGTTAAATCTTACTCCTTTTTAAATGCATAACTGTTTTCACTTATTATAAAAACGGTAACTCACTAAATAAGAACCAAATATATTATTT
>NZ_LZGO01000029.1:0-6663 GCF_001690235.1 Gilliamella sp. wkB292 | reverse complement strand
TTCCCTTTCCGGCACCACTATTTCTTACAACCGTAGTTTCAACCGTCGTTCCATGGCTGGCAGCCTGATTCATGAGTTGATTACCTGTGGCGATATCACCGGAATGATAAGCCTTTTCAGCTTCTTTCACTAATGCTTGCCCAGCTTTAGTCTCTATTTTAACAATTTTTCCAGCTACTTTAATGTATTTTGCAAATGGTAATGCACCGACAGCTGCTATTGCATAATCACCCCAGGTTTCAGCATCCCTGAAAGCAATATAGTCACCATATGGAGTGGTTAATATTGCAATATCTTCAGGTAAACGTTTTAAATCTTCTCTCAGTGGATCATACATGAACCTGCCTGAGTTCATATCATCAATCAGCTGAGTTGTTTCTTCTGGCGTTAAATAACCCGCTGCTGAGGCATGGAGGATGCCGTCATAATTTGCTCCTGTTTCAGGTGAAAGACCTACAATATCCCCACCAAATCCACCACCGTCGCCCCAGCTCATAGCATTATTCTCAACCGCATTTTTACCACCAGCAATAGCGGTATTAATATCCTGAGCATCACCACCTAATGCGGCAATAGTCAGACCGGTGGCCAGTTGGGCGAGTGCGCTGACTTGTTGTTTTTCATCCTGAGTTAATTCATCTATACTTTTATTCGGATAAAGAATACTGGCAATCACTTCTGCGCCTCGCTCACTGACCGCTGCACCAACTCCGCCAACAACAGCTGAGTTACCTTGTAGCTCGGCAACCACGGCCCCAAGGATGGCATGACTGATAGTGTTAGCGACCTTATTGTCACCGGTTTGCTGCTTAATTATCGTGGCCAGTTTTGGTGCCAATGCACCAGCTACCGCACCAGTCATGTCGCCGGTGATTAAGCCATTGATGATATTAATCGCCATGTCGATGCCTTGACGGGTATTACTTCCCATCGCTGACATGCCTTCATTCATCGCTTTGTCGTAGGCTTCTTTATATATTTCTTGTTGTTCTTTGTCGGTTAACGGTTTATCGGATTTTTGTTTTTTGTCCTCTACCGCTTTTTTCGCCTCTTCTGTCGTTTTAATGCGGTCTATGGTGTTGAGCATGGTGAGTGTTTCACCACTAATTTCACTCACTAACCGGGTTTGGTCTATTTTGCTTTGTTCTTTTTCTTTATCAAAGATATGCTTAAGTTCATTACTGGCATGCTCAGTATCCCGACTTAACTCATTGATATCCTGCTTTTGTTCATTCTCATTGCGGATGATGATGGTGCCTTGGGACACCGCTGAATGCGTTATCGATTGTTCATTGTCTTTTTTATTATAACCGGCTGGCATTGATGGCATGCCAACGGTGCTGACGCCAACACTGCTGCTACTGACTTTATAATCCGCTTTATTTTCGATATGATTTTAAACATCAGGCTAAGCAGTTGATTGGTTGATTAAAACAGGGCAAGCTAAACAAGAGAAGTAACACAACACAGTAAATAATAGCGCAGATTAACGATGAGCCACCACAGCTCACCAGCTAACCACAACTAACTTCAAAGAAGTTAACTATGGCTAATATACATTCTAAGCTAAAATCAGCTACAGGCAAAGAGCCTGCATCGCAACTTAATGAACGATTTTATACTATCGGTTATGTGCTACAAGACTCAAAACCCACCCCCAGACCACAGCTGATTATTAAAGGTAGATGGCTGGAGCAATTCGGCTTTTATGTAGGCTGCCCTGTCATCATTAAGATTGAGCAGTTCAAGTTAATTATTGAACTTGCGTTGCAGCTCTAGAAAGTGAATAAAATGATCCCATTTTTAGGCTGGGATCATGTTATTAATGGTTAATTAATTCAAATAGTTGTGTCCTTAAAAAATATAACCTATCATTTTCATCTATCAATGGTTTTCTATCCTCATAAAGCACAATGTCATTAAAAGAGCCCATGCCACCATAAAGCTTTGATAGCTCGCTTTTTATAAACTCAGGATCAGACTCTATTTCCTTACTAAATTTTATAAAGATGTTTCCCCAATCAGGATAGTTACCTTTTATTAATAATGTCGATATCTCAACAAGGATCTCTTTTATCTTTTCAATATTATTCATCATGTTAATGGTTTAACCTCTATAATCTCTGTTCCCTTTATTGTCCATGATTTAGGGACAACTATTTGCTGTGTTCCACCGACATAAATTCCATTCTGAGAGCTAACTTCACCAACGTAAACTTTTGTACCTGCGGGGATCTTTATAGCTATTGATGAATCAATAGGTGAAGTACCTCCACTAGGCCATTGTGGTAAGACCGCTTTATCTATGCGTGTTTGTAAAACACCTTGTGGGGGTTCCACACTAAAAAATTGACCAAATGGCTTATCAGCTGTACCTGCTCTATATAGGATAGTGTCTTGTTGTAATACAACTTCTTTATACTTGCCGCCAGTAAAAATCCCTGCTAAATCATCCGTTAGCGGGCCTGGTTTTATTGCCGTATACTCACCGAGTGTTTTTCCTTGTAAAGACCCTGCCGTTCCCTTTCCAGCTTAAGCAAAATATAAAAATAAAACCTTATATTTTTAGAGGTTATTATTTTTTATTTTAATTGATTATATATTTCATAAATATCATGCTTCAATTTTAAAACAGAATCTTTTTCAATACCGTGAATTGTCTCAAACTCTTCTGAATCAACACATACACCAGCATATATTTCACCTATAATCGAGCGAATGATATAAAGCTCATCTTTTGATAAAATTACTGCCGAATTACCTTTATCCAATTGAATTAATTTCATTTTATTAACCTCTATTTCAAGTCATCAAAATATTTACGTTTATCTACGGGTCTAAATGCAGTTCCACCATCTTTTGCTTTCGGATTTCGTATAACTACTGTTCCTGTTTGTTCGTGCCAATATGCGGTTCTTCCTCCTGATAACTCTTTAAAAGATGTAGGATTAGAAACTACATTTTCAATGTGCGTTGCAAATTGTTCTTTTGTTGTAATACCTAAATCCTTAAATTCTTCCTGTTTAATAACATGTTTATTATAAGCATGCCCATTTGATATTTCTTTTCCTACCAATTTTGCATTAAGTTTTGAGGCATTAGCAGCATTATGAGCTTCATTCGTGCTATTCCAATTTTCAGCTAATTTGTTTTCATTATTTGCGTGTTGTTCAAAGTTATTTGATTGATTTCCTTTCTGATTGGTGTCCTGATTATCCAGTATTTTATCCTTAGTCTCTTTATAATTTCCACCACCTTGTTCAACATTGCCTTTTCCGTGTTGTAGCTCTAAATCTGTTTTGTCTAATGGTTTGTTGGTAGTAGTTCCCTTTCCAGCATTTAATTCTTGCTTAAATGCATTATATTCATTAATCGCCTTTTCTGCTTTAGCTAAATCTACCGCACTTATTTTACCGTTAACAATACCTACGCCTTTAACACCATAATATAATGAAATTACATCCGCTATTTTTTGTGTATACATGGCAAATTTAAATTTAGATGCCGCTTCCTCATAACTAATATTATTTTCTTTGGCATAGTTATTAATCGCATAACTCCACTCATCTGGGGTGTAACGATTTAAATAGCCGATAATTTTATTATAGTCATCTTGTAAATATTCACTGTAAGGGTAGCGTCCAAAATAAATTTCATATTCGTCTTTAAAGGCTCTGAGTTTAGCTAATTGAGCACCACAAGCAGCAGTAGTATTATTACCGCTACCGGCGCAAGCATCCAAAAATGCCTTATCATCTTTCTCATCAAGCTCATTAATCTGTTTTAATTTATCTAAATAATATGCTCTTTCTTCATCCGTCATTTCTGTGAAAGAAAGCTTACCTTCGATTCCTTTTTTCTGCCATGAATCATCACGACTTAAAGCATTATTCTCAACCGCATTTTTACCACCAGCAATAGCGGTATTGATATCCTGAGCATCACCACCTAATGCGGCAATAGTCAGACCGGTGGCCAGTTGGGCGAGTGCGCTGACTCGTTGTTTTTCATCCTGAGTTAATTCATCTATACTTTTATTCGGATAAAGAATACTGGCAATGACTTCTGCACCTCGCTCACTGACCGCTGCACCAACTCCGCCAACAACAGCTGAGTTACCTTGTAGCTCGGCAACCACGGCCCCAAGGATGGCATGACTGATAGTGTTAGCGACCTTATTGTCACCGGTTTGCTGCTTAATTATCGTGGCCAGTTTTGGTGCCAATGCACCAGCTACCGCACCGGTCATGTCGCCGGTGATTAAGCCATTGATGATATTAATCGCCATGTCGATGCCTTGACGGGTATTACTTCCCATCGCTGACATCCCTTCATTCATCGCTTTGTCGTAGGCTTCTTTATATATTTCTTGTTGTTCTTTGTCGGTTAACGGTTTATTGGATTTTTGTTTTTTGTCCTCTACCGCTTTTTTCGCCTCTTCTGTCGCTTTAATGCGGTCTATGGTGTTGAGCATGGTGAGTGTTTCACCACTAATTTCACTCACTAACCGGGTTTGGTCTATTTTGCTTTGTTCTTTTTCTTTATCAAAGATATGCTTAAGTTCATTACTGGCATGCTCGGTATCCCGACTTAACTCATTGATATCCTGCTTTTGTTCATTCTCATTGCGGATGATGATGGTGCCTTGGGACACCGCTGAATGCGTTATCGATTGTTCATTGTCTTTTTTATTATAACCGGCTGGCATTGATGGCATGCCAATGGTGCTGACGCCAACACTGCTGCTACTGACTTTATAATCCGCTTTATTTTCGCTATGATTCTGATTAGTGGATAGTTGAAAAAGCGAGGAACTAAAGCCACAAGATGAGCTTAAGTTTGAGACGGTCAAGCAGATGACTGCTGACAGCAGAAGTCAATAAAAGAGATTTTAGATGCGATGATTTTAAAACATCAGGCTAAACAGTTGATTGGTTGATTAAAACATGGCGAACTAAACAAGAGAAGTAACACAACACAGTAAATAATAGCGCAGATTAACGGTGTACCACCAACGCTAACCAGCTAACCACTGAGCGATTTTATACCGTGGGTTACGTGCTACAAGGCACAAAACCCAACCCCAGACCACAACTAACAATTAAAGGCAGTTGGCAGAAGCAATTCGGCTTTTATGTAGGCTGCCCTGTTATAATTAAGATTGAGCTGGACAAGTTGATTATTGAATTTGCAATTCATTGACTATTAGTTATATAGATAACATATAATAATCCAATCTTTTTATGGTGTTTTCTTGTGCATAGTTGAACACATTGAAATAAAAGATTAAACGCTACTGAAAATCTAGTTTTATTGATCTAATTTATCCGCTATATATCTTAAAAGATAAGATAATTTTCTCAAATCTCCATTTATAATAATATCTTTCTCAATTGAATTTAATAAAAAATCATAATCTTCACTTAGTTGTCCCATATCAAATTGATTTGGTTTGTTATAAGGGTCATATAGTAAATCTGATGGAATATTCCAATAAAAATCATCATCAAGAGATATTTTATGAATGCCATCTTTTTTCAATTTATCAATAATTAAATTAAATATAATTTCAATCTTATTTAAATCAATACCCATAACTAATCTTTTCCTTTTTTTATTTTATCTATATTCTTTTTAAAAGTATTTATTTCATGTTCTAAATGTTTAATTCTACTATTTATAATATTTTGCCTAACTTCATCATTTGGAGCATTTTTTAAAAAGTCTTTATTATCAAAAGAATACGGATCTTTTATGTATTCCTTTAATTTCTTTTCATGCAACTGTATTTGTTCTTCAAGTGCCTTTATAGCTCTTTTTTCACTGGCACTTAAAGCTTTTTCTGAATTAACATTTCCCTTTCCGGCACCACTATTTCTTACAACCGTAGTTTCAACCGTCGTTCCATGGCTGGCAGCCTGATTCATGAGTTGATTACCTGTGGCGATATCACCGGAATGATAAGCCTTTTCAGCTTCTTTCACTAATGCTTGCCCAGCTTTAGTCTCTATTTTAACAATTTTTCCAGCTACTTTAATGTATTTTGCAAATGGTAATGCACCGACAGCTGCTATTGCATAATCACCCCAGGTTTCAGCATCCCTGAAAGCAATATAGTCACCATATGGAGTGGTTAATATTGCAATATCTTCAGGTAAACGTTTTAAATCTTCTCTCAGTGGATCATACATGAACCTGCCTGAGTTCATATCATCAATCAGCTGAGTTGTTTCTTCTGGCGTTAAATAACCCGCTGCTGAGGCATGGAGGATGCCGTCATAATTTGCTCCTGTTTCAGGTGAAAGACCTACAATATCCCCACCAAATCCACCACCGTCGCCCCAGCTCATAGCATTATTCTCAACCGCATTTTTACCACCAGCAATAGCGGTATTAATATCCTGAGCATCACCACCTAATGCGGCAATAGTCAGACCGGTGGCCAGTTGGGCGAGTGCGCTGACTTGTTGTTTTTCATCCTGAGTTAATTCATCTATACTTTTATTCGGATAAAGAATACTGGCAATCACTTCTGCGCCTCGCTCACTGACCGCTGCACCAACTCCGCCAACAACAGCTGAGTTACCTTGTAGCTCGGCAACCACGGCCCCAAGGATGGCATGACTGATAGTGTTAGCGACCTTATTGTCACCGGTTTGCTGC
>NZ_LZGO01000028.1:0-68842 GCF_001690235.1 Gilliamella sp. wkB292 | reverse complement strand
TAATTTATATGTAATAGATTATTTTAAATTAATTCAATCGAAATTAACTCAAAGCTCATTATTCATATTTTTTATTTTATTGACGATTCATCCAGTGCAAGCATTAAGTACAACAACAGCGAAAGCGATAGAAGGCAGTGCGCCAGAAGTGATAAATATCGATTTGGCAGCGAATAAACAAGGATTTACGGTTAATAGTATTTTTTACAGTGAAGCAAGCAACAATATCAAGGGTGATGTAGTTAAGGAATTTAGTGGTGATTTAAGCCCTGCAAATTTTATCGTTAAGAATTTTTACTATAATTCGTTGGATAACACATTAAATTATGCGGATAAAGATGGTGATGGGATAGATACATCAAAGCCATTTTTACTCTCATTTACCAGTAAACAGTGGTATGACGGTAATGGAAAATTAATTACAGATATTAGTAAAACGATGGGGTGTGGAAGTAGTTATCCGATGCCACTAACGCTTGAGATTACAACACAGGTAAAGACCTATTCTAAATATGGTATCCCTCGGGAAAGTGATTATGTGCCAATAGTAAAACGTTATCAAATTTCTTCTAAACCTCAATTTTGTTATGCTAAACCTTATTCTTTAGAAATATTTCCTATGTATCAATGGCGTGGGGTTAATTCATCTACAAGCGGTATTGCTGATTGGAATCAAGAAGCGTATAAAGATCCAAATTCTGTCTATGGGGGTGGCTATACTTCAGATTATGTTCCTAATATGGGGTTTAAAGCGAGTCCCACTGTATCTGGCGGTAAAAAATTCCCGACGACTGGTTTTCCTGGCGCTAAGTTTCAACTAATAGTGACAGGCTCTCCTAGCAGTTATACTTTTAGTGTTCCCAATAATCCGGGAGGTCAAGTGGCTATTGATCAACAAGGTTATGTCTTACTTAAAGGTAAACCAACAGGTAATGTTACTGTAAGAGCAACTGTAAAGCAAAATCCAGCTATCAAGCTAGATTATACGTTTAATCCAACCAGTGTTTGGGCTATTCCACAAGGAGACTTTTATGGTACTTACGAACAGACCAAAATTAAATGTGGTGGTGAACAAAATATGTTTTTACGTAGTGAGTTAACGAATTCTCCTGCTAAATTAGCCCCTTTAAATTGGGTATTATATAATAATGTTTATACACGATCTATTGGTGAAAGTATTTTATCAGAATGGGGATATATTGAAGGCAAAAAGTCTTATCCTGATGCCAATTGGGGCACTCAAACCTTAGCAAGCACAGCTGCCTATTCCTATTCTCATTATTGGACTAAAGAAGTTCATGATGCGTTTTCTCACTTTATTGTTGTTACTGGCGATGGCGCTGTTTCTTTTATGAGTGATAACAGTGATATTGATCCAGGAGATAGTAGAAAAAATCTTAGGGCAGTTTGCAAAGGTTAATTTTTCACTGAAGTAAATTATAACATTAACTCTTATTTTAAATAAAGAAAGTTACCTAGTCACCGGCGTGTTAGCGCGAAGTCGCTAGCACGCCAAAATTGAAGAACAAAAAATGAGCATGCATATTACTAAAAAGTTAGAAATTAGTCGTCGACTTGGCTATCTAAGTTTAATTGATGAGGGGAGTTTTTTGAGAATTTATAATCAATCAGCATATATTATTAGTGAGTTATATCAACAAAAGTTGAAGATAATGCATAATATCCTAGGTAAATTGAACAATTACCCTATAGTTTATTGCGGATTTCCTAAAAGAAATCTTTCATTGCATTTTAATAACGCTCAAAAAATGGAATGGGGCTATCAAATAGCCGGAGATTTTGATTTAAGCGGATATCAAACGTGGTTTAATCAATTTTTTACTTTATCGAAAGAAGATATTAATACTAGAGTGAATCCGCTAGTTCATCATCAATCTAAAATTATAAATCAATCACAACAACCTGAAATAATGCCAAAATTGTCCCAAAACACTGTGAGAACAACGCTGCATCTTAATACTAATCAATTAATATTTTTAAAAAATTGGCAGCCTGATAGTGATAATAACAGAGTAACCCAACAGTTTATGCTTAGTTTACAGCGACAATTGTTGAGATCTTGAGTGAGATACATTATTTCATGTATGGATATTATTATTTTTACTTTTGTTTTGTAGATCTTAGGCAAATTTAATTCAATAAGCTAACGATTAATAATCGGTGATATTAGTGTATAAAATATAAATTTAACGTGCATTTTAATATAGTTATCGTAGATTCTTAACAAACATTTACATAAATACACATTACAATTTCATTATTCTATTTTATTATTGGATTGAATTTTTGATATTATCGCGCACAAATGCGTTGCATTAGATGATATACATAAAAGCTAATATATTGTATTTTTTGAAAAAGTTAATAAAATTAACTACAAGGAATGGTAAAAATATGTTAAAATGTGGTCTTAATCGGGCATCGGGCATCGGGCATCGGGCATCGGGCATTATTAGATAGTCTAGTTACAAAAAGTCATCACGCCAGCGAATTATCCTCGCACTTATCGTTTTTTAACTCTTTTATTTCATCTTTAAAATTTTTATATCCCCTTAAACACTCTTCGAGCAAAATTTCGTTAAATAATTTATATGTAATAGATTATTTTAAATTAATTCAATCGAAATTAACTCAAAGCTCATTATTCATATTTTTTATTTTATTGACGATTCATCCAGTGCAAGCATTAAGTACAACAACAGCGAAAGCGATAGAAGGCAGTGCGCCAGAAGTGATAAATATCGATTTGGCAGCGAATAAACAAGGATTTACGGTTAATGGTATTTTTTACAGTGAAGCAAGCAACAATATCAAGGGTGATGTAGTTAAGGAATTTAGTGGTGATTTAAGCCCTGCTAATTTTGTCGTTAAGAATTTTTACTATAATTCATTGGATAACACATTAAATTATGCGGATAAAGATGGTGATGGGATAGATACATCAAAGCCATTTTTACTCTCATTTACCAGTAAACAGTGGTATGACGGTAATGGAAAATTAATTACAGATACTAGTAAAACGATGGGGTGTGGAAGTAATTATCCGATGCCACTAACGCTTGAAATAACAACACAGGTAAAGACCTATTCTAAATATGGTATCCCTCGGGAAAGTGATTATGTGCCAATAGTAAAACGTTATCAAATTTCTTCTAAACCTCAACTTTGTTATGCTAAACCTAATGCAACAATTGTTAACAAATCTAATCAATGGATTAGTTATAATGCTGATGGCAGTGGTGAAGCTTGGAATGATGTTAATCGTACCAGTCGTCATCCGATTCACGGTGGTGGTTTTACGGCAGATTATGTTCCAGATATGGGATTTAAGGTCAATCCTACTGTATCGAAAGCGACGTTTCCAACAACTGGTTTTCCTGGCGCTAAGTTTCAGTTAGTTATGTCAGGTGCACAAACTGATTATAGTTATAGTATATCAGCTAACCCTGGTGGGCAGGTTTCGGTTGATCCGCAAGGATTTGTTAAAATCAAAGATAAACCGACTGGTAATGTAACAGTAAGTATTGTCACCAAAAGAGATAACTCCAAAGTTTTTACTTATACCTTTAATCCAACAAGTATTTGGATAATTCCACAAGGTAGTAATTATATGGATTTTGAGAGTGCAAAAAATCGATGTGGTGGTATCCAAAATATACCGGCTATTTCACTGTTTACTAATTCACCACAAAATAATATAGCGCCTAATGTTGATTGGGATACTAGTATGAACACCTTTACACGGGCGATAGGACAAGGCGTGTTCCCAGAATGGGGATTTACAAATTTTGCTGCTTATCCGGATTCGCAATGGGGTAACTTTGTACAAGCTTTGGATGGAAAAGCATTCTATTGGACATCTAGTGTTCATCTTACTGGTAGTTATATGTTTGTTGCTGATGCAAGAGCAGGTAATGTAAATACTTATTCTGTTACTTATCAACATTTAGTTGCCTGTAAAGGCTAAATAATTTTTACAATGGTATATTTGATCTCATTATGATGGTTAGTGCCATCTACTAATGGGCTATGCAACTTACAATGGTAAGAAAAAAAGCATTGTGATGATTATATTATTAGAGAGAAAACAAAATTTTGTCTTGTCGCTAAGCGACAAGCAAAATTTTTTAAAATGAATGCATAAAAAATAAACAGATAACGGTGCTTTATTGATAACTTAGCAACAGTTAAAAGATACTTCAGTTGAGCGTAGATAATAATTATAGATAACTGTGCTAAACAGATAAATTTTTTAACTTAATTCACTTAAATTTATATTGGAATTAATCGCTAACTTTTTACCATTTTCATACAAAACTGCGCTATTTCACTATAACTATCTAACTACTAGGTAAATTTACACTATAGGTTATATAGTCATTTTATTCATTAAGTTATGTATGATGAAAGTAGCGCATTGATAAATAATAGAATATTAATGCTGTTTTTAATTTGTAAGTGGGATTTTTAGTTCAGACTTTACCACAATAAATCAAGGCAAATGTTTAACAGGAAAGCGATTAAAAAGCACCATAATCTTCAAGCAATCATCGCGATAAATTAATGTTAATTCGATAGATAAGGTAATTTTTTCAACCATTAAAAATGGGGTAGTTTAGTCATCTGATTTATTTTTAGTTGATTATTATTTTAACTTTTAAAGGGCTGTACCTTTATTAGGATTAAAAAATTGTGTCATATCTAATCCTTCTATTTCAAGTAGTTTAATTTTTTTATCTATTCCACCAGCATAACCGGTTAAATTACCATTGGCACCAACAACTCGATGACAGGGGATAATAATGGATATAGGATTATGACCAACCGCACCGCCAACGGCTTGGCTTGACATGCTAGCCTTATTTGTTTGTAGTGCAATTTGTTTGGCTATATTGCCATAGGTGATTACTTGCCCGTAAGGGATCTGACACAAAATTTGCCAGACTAAGTGTTGAAAAGGGGTACCGTGTGGAGCGAGTTCAAGTTGCTTAATGTTAGGTTTTTTTCCTTCAAAATAATCATCGAGCCATTTTTTTGTCTGATTAAAGATGGGTAGGTTAGCATGATATTGTTTTTCTGCTTTTAGAATGGTACCGAAATATTTTTGTCCTTCAATCCAAACGCCAACTAATTTATTTTGTTGACTTGCTAGAGTGATTAAGCCCATAGGTGATTGGTATTGAGATAGATAAAACATGCTGACCTTTTTAATGTTGTCACGTAAAATGATTGATTAATTATGCGGGTTTATTGTCACAATTTCTATCAGTTTTTTAATTGCAAAAAGTATGTTGAGTTAAAGATGCCCCAATGTTGAGGGGCACCTTTTAACTGTTAGATATTATTGTTTGCCTTTTTCGACATAACTCATATCACCTAAACTTTCAACAATAAATTTGCCATCATCGGTATAACGAATTTTAGTTACACTTGCATTACCTAAACCTGCTGTTATTGGTTTATCTAGCATCTCTTCAACCATTGCCATAATTGCCAAACCATGCGATACGACTAAAACGTTACCGCCCCCTTGTGCTTTGGCTGATTCTGCAATCATTTTTAATGACTCTTGCATGCGAGTTTTTACTTTATTATAGTCTTCGGCTTCACCTGATTTTTCAACTGCAGCAATCGCGTCGATCATTTTTTTAAGTGTTACTTTACCTTTTGCTAAATCGTCCATAAGATCTTTATCAGATGCGTAACCTAAATGTTTTGCTGCCGGATTCCACATATTAGGGTCAAGATCACCTTCAAATTCGCCAAAGCAATTTTCTCGTAATTTTTCCATTTCATTTATTTGTACTGGCACACCTTTTGTTTCGAGAATGATACGTGCGGTTTGCCTTGCTCGTCCTGAATCACTAGAATAGACCGAAATAAAATCAACATCTTTTAACCCTCGACCAAGTTGCTGAGCAACTTCAATACCGGGTTTGGTTAATGGGGTATCAGACCACCCCTGAACACGATGTACATTATTGAACATGGTTTTACCATGTCGAGTAACATAAAGATAGACATCTTGAGCAAAAGCATTTGTTATAGTAAAGATAAATACCAATAACAAACTTGAAGATTTTATTAATTTTTTCATAAAAAGTACCTCATCTTGTTCTGATTCATAATAAGTTAAAACGGTATTCTGCTATAAATTCAGCACCTAAGAACTGTGCAGTTTGCGATTTACCATTTCGTAAAATGGGTGTGCGATTTTTATGTTTATAAGACCATCCGGGCCCAACCATTCCCCAAAGGGTTAACCCTTTTAAACTATTATTGGTAGGGATCCATTTGGTAAACAGATTAAATTCGCTTGAACGTACGGTTGTGTGCCTGAATTTAAACTCCCCATAATTTGCAGTTAAACCAAGCGTTAAATCGGGATATAGCTTATAATCAATGATTGTTGATAATGCTCGTTCGCCATGTCGTAAATAATCTTCGCCTGCTTGCGTCATAGACATAAATGTACCGCGTGAGTGGCTAGACATATGGCGATGATAATAGCCTAACTGTCCTTGACCTTTTTTAGCATCAGTATAGGCAATGCCAATTTTAGCTCCCCACTTATCATCTTGCCATTTGACATCAGCGGCATAGTGATTGGCATGTTTATCAAAATAACGTTTGCTCAGTGCCATTTTTTTATAATTATCTAGCGATTTGGTAAAATATAGTTGGGTGCCAATTGTTAACTTGTCGATTGGTTTAATGCTACCTAAAAAGATTTGACGGCGTAAATAGTCTTTGCTTTCACCAATGGCATATTCAACGCTGTAAAATTTATTTTTTAATGAAATATCGCCTGTGGCAATATAATCAATGGTGTGTTTGCCATCACGACTTTTAAACTGTTTTTTATCGGGAGAGTCGCGAGAAATTGAATGCGTAATATAAGCCCCTTTTAATGCCACTTCACCGTAATTTAATGTTGCGCTATAGCCTTGATAAGTTGTTGGCGATAGGCGAGTAGTATTAGAAATAACCCCAAAGTTTTTCATTGTATGCCAGCCGATATTACCATTAAGATTAACATCAGCTAATTTCGCTTTTAATTTGACATAACGTTGGCCTATTTTAGTGTAGCCACCGGCATTGCTACTTTTGGCTTTATTGCCTTTATTGTAAAGTACGCCTCGACTTGCAAAGTGATCACTGGCAGCTAAACGAAATGCTCGATAAAAATCAGCATTTAAACTAATAAAATCAGCCAAATAACCGGATTGATAACTTACTGCAACGCCATGCCCCCATGCATTGTGAACTGTTTTTGGATTTTCGGCTTCTTCTTTTAAATACTTCCAATAGTTTTTAGTTGATAGCACGATTTTGGTATCTTTAAAAAATTCATTATCAGCTATTGATTTAGGTTCATATTTTGATGTCGATTCATTAGCTACCACAAGACTACTCGTCAAGCTAAAAAGTATAACAGTGAGGTATTTTAATTTCATTCCTAAATTCCTAAAGTGTTTATATTCAAAATTTAAAATAATTAATATTTATAAGTTTTTATTTTTTACTAAACATTTAGGTTTTGCCTGCCATGGCAGTAACAATCCAATCTGCTCAATTTTTTGTCGGTCTAATTTTTTAAGGTAGATTTACCTTTTTTAACATAATCCATGTTGCCTATTTCAACCACGTTGTATTGGCCGTTTTTGTAAACAATTTTAACGACTGTTGCATTCGATAATGGTTTATTTTTATTGCTGTTGTCAGTAAGATCAGAAATCATTACTTGCATCGACATTCCAGATGAAATCGCTAACACATTTTTTTGGTGATGTTTGATTGCATTATTAACGATAGTCTTTAGCGCTGCTTGTGTACGCTGTTTAACTTGTTGATAATCTTCGGCTTGATGTTTAGGATCTGATTTGGCAATAGCATTAGTCAATGCAGCGACAGAAATCTCACCTTCTTTATAGCTTTTATAAAAACTTTCGACTGATTTATAACCCAAAGAATCCATACTGGCGTTAACCATTTTGGCATTCGGCCCACCTTCAAAACCACCATAAAATACTTCACGTAAACCTTTTAGTTCTTGTATTTTATAATCTTTTACCCCTTTTTGTGCTAGCAATACTTGCATCGTTTCGCGCTGACGACCTGCATCACTGGTATAGTAAGCATCAAATTTAATATCTTTAAGTCCTTCACCCAAATAGCGAGCAACTTCAATACCTTGTTCAGTTAAAGGTGAGTCAGCCCATCCTTGAACCAAATCATAACTATTGAAAAGTGTTTTTCCATGACGAGCAAAATAGATTGTGATAGCGTCTTGTGATGTATTAGATGATAATTGAGCACAACTCGTGATTAATAGGCTAGATGCAATCAAATTTACGGTAACGAGTGCTTTTATGATTATTTTTTTCATATTCTAGTTCTAACTTTCTAGTAAAGTAGCTAACGATTCTGCCTTAACACAATAATTAACTACTTTTTAACTCGCGATTAGTCAATGTTAGACTAATCGCTTTGTAGTTTATTTTAACGTTTCACCATTTGAGGCGATGACAGATTGATACCAATAAAAACTTTTCTTTTTGTAACGTGTTAAGCTACCGGAACCATCTTGATTAAGATCGACATAAATAAAACCATAACGTTTGGTCACTTCTGCTTTTGAGGCACTGATAAGATCAATTGGTCCCCAACTTGTGTAACCCATGACTTGCACACCATCATTGATTGCTTCTCGAATTTGCACAAGGTGATCATTCATATAATTAATTCGATAGTCGTCGTTGACAGTGCCGTTATCCTCAAGTTTATCTTTAGCACCTAAACCATTTTCGACAATAAATAGCGGTTTTTGATAACGTTCATAAAGCATATTAAGTAAATAACGAATACCAATAGGATCGATTTGCCATCCCCATTCAGAGGCTTTAAGATAAGGATTTGGCACCATATCTAGAATGTTACCTTTCGTTTTTTGTGAGTCATCAGCTGTCGCGCAGCAACTCATGTAATAACTAAATGAAACAAAATCGATCGTTTCTTTAAGATCTTCATGATCTTGCTCTGTTATTGTCAGTTTAATATTGTTCTCTTTAAAAAATCGTTGCATATATGTTGGATAGTATCCACGCACTTGTACATCACCAAAAAATAACCAACCATGATTTTCTTGATGAGTAGCCCATACATCTTCTGGTTTCGGTGTAAGTGGGTAGGCAACAGCACCCAATAACATATTACCGATTTTTGCATCAGGAATGATGTTGTGGCATAGTTTTACTGCTCGGCTACTCGCGACAAGTTGATGGTGAATCGCTTGGTAAATTTGTGCTTTGCTGCTATTGCGAGCAAGCCCAACACCGGTAAACGGTTCGTGTAATGACATATTGATTTCATTAAAGGTTAACCAAAGTTTTACTTTATTTTTATAGCGTTCAAAAACTGTTTTAGCATAAAGGGTAAAAAAGTCGATCACTTTACGGTTTGCCCAGCCACCATATTGTGTAACTAAGTGGTAAGGCATTTCGTAATGAGATAAAGTGACTAATGGTTTAATATTGTGTTTTATCATTTCATCAAATAGCTTATCGTAAAAAGCTAGCCCTGCCTCATTAGGCTGAGTTTCATCACCATTTGGAAAGATCCTAGTCCATGCAATAGATGTGCGTAAACAGGTAAAGCCCATTTGTGCAAATAGTGCAACATCTTCCGGATAGCGGTGATAAAAATCGATTGCTCGATCTTTAATACTAGTAATGTTATGTTCATTACGATCAACAATATCACCAAATAGTCCATTAGGTGTACAGTCCGAGGTCGATAGCCCTTTGCCATCTTCACGAAATGCCCCTTCTACTTGATTGGCGGCAATCGCACCGCCCCATAAAAAATCTTCAGGAAATTTTGTTGACATGTTTTACTCCTTATTTGTCGATAATGCCAATAATGCATCACCAATTTGAATATTATCTTGTTTAAAAATACATTGAATATCTTGATAATCATCTGTATTTGTAATGATAATTGGTGTCGTGACTTCAAATCCAGCTTGTTTAATAGCATCTATATCAAAGCTAACAAGTAGATCACCTTTTTTGACTTTGCTGCCAGCTTGTACGTGAGCTTCAAAGTATTGACCATCTAATTTAACAGTATCAATACCAATATGAATTAAAATTTCAGCACCAGAATCAGTTTGTAATCCAATTGCGTGTTTAGTTCTAAATAGTGATACGACTTCACCATCATCGGGTGCAACAGCTTGACCAATTGTTGGAATTATCGCTACGCCTTTGCCCATTAGTTCATTGGCAAAAGTAGGGTCATTAACTTTATTTAAAGCAATTAACTCACCTGTCATTGGGCTAAACAAGGTAACGTTGCTGGCATTAACTTTATCATGTTGTTTTTCAGTTTGTTGCTCGTTTTGTCCGATTAGGTCGCGTTTATCTTTCGTAATTCCAAAAAGATAAGTAGCAATCAAGGCAAGCGTAAATGAGATTAAACAACCCACAACGACCGCATAAAATCTTTCATCGATACCTTCAGCAGGAATTAATTGTAAAAATGAAAAGATACTAATAAAACTAAATGAGTAAATTACCGTATGGAAGTAACCCACAATACCGCCACCAACTGTAGCGGCTAGACATCCAATCACAAATGGTCTTTTTAATGGTAAATTAACACCGTAAATAGCCGGTTCCGTTACCCCAAAAATGCCCGATAAAACTGATGAGCTTGCCAACGCTTTAAATTGTGGATCTTTTGCTCTTAGCATTACCGCTAAAACAGCGCCAACTTGTGCAAAAACCGCTGGGAATAAAATTGGTAGCATAAAATCTTCGCCACTGATAGATAAGTTATTCATGGCGAAAGGGACTAATCCCCAATGAATACCAAAAATAACCATCACTTGCCAAACTGCAGCTAAAATCATTGAGGCAATAATTGAGTTGAGTTGATATACATAAATAATACCAGCAGCTACAATATCGCTTAAAAATGAGACCACAGGACCAATAACTGCAAAGGTTAATGGCACAGTAATTAGTAATCCAAGCAGGGGAGAAATAAACTTTTTAAACGAGTCATGTAATATTTTATTAAAGCTCTTTTCTAATAAGCAATAGAACCAACTCGCTAAGATGATTGGAAAAACTGAAGATGCATAGGGAATAAGATTTATCGGAATAGAGAAGAATTCCGTTTTAAGCGCTAAAGCACCCCCCATCATATTGACTATATTGGGGTGGATTAAAGCCCCGCCAATTGCCATACCAACATAAGGGTTACCACCAAATTTTTTCACCGCAGAAAAACCTAAAATTAGTGGTAAGTAGTAAAAAGGCGCATCAGCAATGGCAAATAAAAAATTATAGGTTGGTGTCGCAGGCTGAACAAGATTCAATACTTGCAATAATGATATAAGGCCTTTTAAAATACCGCCCGCAACGATGATAGCTAATGCAGGGATAAATATACCAGAAACTAAATCAATTAATTTAGATAAAATGCCTGATTTTTTACCCGATGAGCTGTTTGGTTGAGAAATTTCATTTAATTTGGTTAACTCCATAATATCGTTGAACACATCAGCGACATTGTTACCAATAACGACCTGAAATTGCCCACCACTTTGCACTACAGTAATCACACCTTTTTGTTTTTTTAAAATATCGGCATCAGCTTTATTATCATCTTTCAATACAAAGCGTAATCGAGTTGCACAATGCACTAAACTGGTAATATTCTCTTTACCGCCAACATGTTGAATAATTATTTCGGCAAGCCCTCTGTTTTTCATACCTTATCCTTATTAAAAGCAAAAAAAAACCTAACCGCCTTTGTTCAAGGCGGTTAGGTTTTGCTTGCATAATTCATTGCTATATTATGCAATAACAATCCAAAAATTATGGAGTTAGGCTAACATAAATTGCAACTAGTGAATATATATTTTTAAAAGTCATCACAAAAATGTGATCTGTTTCACATTATTGCTTTTTAAGTTCATTACGTAATCGTTCAATGTGAATGGTTAAATATAAACTTTCATCATCAGTAAGTGGATGTTGGTATTGTTGAATTAAATGTAAGTCTATTTGTTTAGTACAGAGGTAAGCATGTTCATATTTTTGCCGTATTATCTGATACAATGAAGCATCTTGTTGTACTTGTTTGCTTTGGCTTAAAATTCGGTGAGCAAAAAATTTTAAATGCGTTATAAATCGCTGATAAGATAAGCTGTCTTCATCATATTCAAAGTTAAAATGATATTTTACAATATTAAGAATTTCACGCATGATTTTTGTCATTGTCACAATATTCGGCATGGTATCATTTAGTTGTGCATTAATAATATGAAAAGTGATAAAGCCGGCTTCATCTTCTGGTAATTCGATATTTAGGCGATCTTTTATTACCGATAAAGCATATAAACCCATCTGGAATTCTTTAGGATAAAGTTTTTTAGTTTCCCATAAAAAGTTATTTGGGATGTCAAATCCTTGCTTGTGACGCTCTATGGCAAAATGAATATGATCTGTGAGTGAAATATAAATACTATCTTGTAGTTTACCTTCCATAAATTGCTTGGCATGATTAATAATAATTTCTGAAGTGGTGAGTACTTCAATTGGAATTTCAGAAAGTAATTCAGCAAATTTGGGCAAAGTTTCTTTATTGGTTAATGAAAACTGCTTTTCAATTAGGGTAGAATCAATTAAATCACCTTCACGTTTTTTAAAGCCAACGCCTCGGCCTGTTATAATTAATTCATTGCCTTTTTCATCAAGGGTAACGACTACATTATTATTAAGTATTTTATGAACTTTCATAGCTTAGGATTTAATTTTTCGGTTAAAGTATTATGAATAGCTAATCGAAAATAGAAAGTTAAAATATCAAAAAATGTGATATTTATCATAATTCCAATAAAATATTATTGCTTTTTGATAAAAAATAAAAACCCGATACTTTGCAAATATCGGGTTTACACTTTAAGCTAAGATTAAAAGATTATTGTGCAAGTAACTTATTCATGGTCTGAATAAATTTACTTGGATCACTTAGCGAACCTTTTTCGGCAAGCAGTGATTGATCTAATAATAATTCGATCCAATCTTTAAAGGCAGCTTCATCTTGGGTATCGGCAACGCGTTTAACCAAGCTGTGATCAGGATTGATTTCGAATGTATATTTTATCTCTGGCGCTTTTTGTCCTGCTGCTGCAAAGAGTTTAGCCATTTGTGTTGTCATTTCATCAGCTGCGGTAGTAACAATTGCTGGCGTATCAGTTAAGCGATGTGTTAATTTGACTTCTTTAACTTTATCACCTAATACTTTTTTAACTCTTTCAATAAATGGTTCAAGTTCTTTTTCAACTTGTTTTTGCTCTTCACTGTCTTGATCGGCTAATTTTTCGATTGATTCGTCTGATTTGCTGATTGATTGGAATTGTTTACCATCAAATTCAGTTAAATTGCTCATCATCCATTCATCAATACGATCAGAAAGTAATAAAACTTCAATGCCTTTTTTACGGAATAACTCAAGATGAGGACTATTTTTCGCTGCGCCATAACTATCAGCAGTAATATAGTAAATTTTTTCCTGACCATCTTGCATACGGCTAATGTAGTCTTCTAATGAGACAGTTTGCGCATCACTATCAGTATGGGTTGAAGCAAAACGCAATAATTTAGCTATCGCTTCACGATTAGCGAAGTCTTCACCTGTACCTTCTTTTAATACTAAACCAAACTCACTCCAGAATTGTTGATACTGTTCTTTGTCGTCTTTTGCTAATTTTTCAAGCATCTGTAATACACGTTTGGTACACGCATTACGTAGACTTTGGGTAATTTTATTGTCTTGCAGAATTTCACGCGATACATTTAGTGGTAGATCATTTGAATCAATTAATCCTTTCACAAAACGTAAATAGTTAGGCATAAATTGTTCTGCATCATCCATAATAAATACGCGTTGAACATAGAGTTTTAAGCCGTGTTTGTTATCACGATTCCACATATCCCAAGGTGCTTTAGATGGGATATAAAGTAAACTAGTATACTCTTGTTTACCTTCAACGCGATTATGACTCCAGCTTAAAGGATCGGCAAAATCGTGAGAAATATGTTTATAAAACTCTTTATATTCTTCATCAGTAATTTCAGATTTGCTTCTTGTCCAAAGCGCTTGAGCTTTATTAACTTTTTCCCATTTAACTTCTTTACTTTCTTCGTCTGTGGTTTGTACTTCAACAGGAAGAGATATGTGATCAGAATATTTACTGATAATCGAGCGTAAACGCCAGTCATCTAAAAACTCTTTTTCATCGTCTTTTAAATGTAAAGTGATTTCTGTTCCTCGGGTTTCTTTATGATCATCAGAAATAGTGTATTCACCTTCTCCCGCTGATTCCCACATGACAGCTTCATCTGCATTTGCAGTAGCAGCGCGCGTTCTAACCGTTACTTTATCAGCAACGATAAACGCGGAGTAAAAACCGACACCAAATTGACCAATTAACTGACTATCTTTAGCTTGATCACTACCAATTGATTCTAAAAATGCTTTGGTACCTGATTTAGCAATAGTGCCAAGGTTTTCAATGACTTCGTCACGAGTCATACCAATACCGTTATCCGAGATTGTTAGCGTACCAGCATCTTTATTGGTTGAAATACGTACGCCTAGTTCACCATCACCGGCGTATAGATTTGGGTTTTCTAATGCTTTAAAGCGAAGTTTATCAGCAGCATCAGATGCATTAGAGATTAGTTCACGTAAAAATATCTCTTTATTAGAATATAAAGAGTGGATCATTAAATGAAGAATCTGTTTAACTTCGGATTGAAATCCTCGTGTTTCGGTTCCTTGCTTACTCATTGACTAGTACCTCTTACTCTATTAAGTAAATTCAATTAACGATTGTGACCATAATGATTGTTAACTGATTGTTATACTTTAACAATTATTTTCAAAAAAATATCAATACAATAAGGCATTAACGTTAATCGAATAACATTGTTTTAAACATATGATTTATTGTTGTATTGCTATATGGGAATAAAAAAATAGTTTTCAATAGAAGTTTGCAAATTTAGTCGGTAGTTTGCTGGTTTTTTGTAAAGTTGCCAAAAAAAAGCCCTGACATTACTTCAGGGCTGATTAACAACATTTCTAATGATTATTCTGGTGTAAATCCAAAAATAAGAATAGCGATAATTGCTACCGGAATAACAAATCGTGTTAATAACGTCCAAACCATAGTCCAGAATGGATTTAAGTTAAGCTCTTGACGGATGCGTTTTTGATTCATCATCCATGCACCAAAAATAACAGTACCAAGTCCTGTGACCGGCAACATAATTTTACTGGTTAAGTAGTCAAGAATATCAAAAATATTTTTGCCAAATAGTGTGACATCGGCCCATTTGTTGAACGATAAAATACAGGCAATACCTAATGCCCAAATAATGATACTACTAACAGCGGTTGCTGTTTTGCGGCCCATATGTGTTTTTTCTTCTAACAATTCAACTGTTGGTTCAAGTAAAGAGATAGAAGAGGTTAACGCGGCAAAAGTTAAAAAGATAAAGAATAAAATACCTAAAATTAAACCACCACCCATATTACCAAATGCAATTGGTAACGTAACAAATATTAAGCCTGGACCAGAACCTGGAGTCAGATTATTAGCAAAAACTAATGGGAAAATAGCTAAGCCAGATAAAACAGCAACAATAACATCTAATATTACTACTGTACGGGCGGTTGATAACAAGTTAACATCCTGTCCTAAGTAAGAGCCATATGCCATCATAATGCCCATACCTAATGATAGACTGAAAAATGCATGTCCTAATGCCGCTAAAATAGCTGTGCCGTTTAATGCTGACCAGTTAGGTGAGAATAAGAATTCACAAGCCACACCAAAAGACGGTCCACTTGCATAAGCCGCATAACCAACTAAAACTAATAGTAAAATGCCTAAACCTGGCATCATTATTTTACATCCACGTTCTAAGCCGGCGCCGACACCTAATGCCACAATAAATGCAGTTGCAAACATAAACACGGTATGCCAAGTAAGTAGGCTAGTCACATTACCAAGGAAGTTAGTAAAAATTTGACCGGTAATTTCGCCTGTTGCGTTTTCAAATGTCCCTTCTGCTGCTAGCACAATATAATCTGTAGCCCATCCACCGATTACACTGTAAAAAGATAAAATTAAAAATGAGCCAAGTACACCTATAATACCAACCCAACGCCATGATTTAGAACGTCCTTCAGAAGCGGCGACATCTTCCATTGTGTGAATCGGATTTTTTTGTCCACGACGACCAATCAACCATTCTAAAACTAAAATTGGTAGTCCAATCATGAACATGAACAGTAAATAGGTGAGTACAAATGCTGAACCACCCATTTCACCTGCCATATATGGAAACTTCCAAATATTACCTAGACCCACTGCAGAACCAGCCGCTGCAAGCATAAATCCCATGCGAGAGCTCCACTGTGAGTGATTTTTCTTCATAGTACCTGTACTCATGAATATTTTTTCCTTTACTCTTAATTAAACGTTTAATTTTAGTGTAAACAAATGCTCAAAAAGCTTTTTTATTAAATAAATTAAGCGTTAGATCATGCCATGAAACCAAGCTATAAACAAGAAAACATTACTTTATTTACTATATCTGTCTAAAATTTTAGCTTGACGTTATTAGTAAATTAGCATCTATTACTGAATAATTTCCATATTAATTATTCTATTAGATTGACTTTTCTCATTAAATTAATGTCAGTAAATATAACCCACAAGTAGAATATAAAAAACTTATTTTGATAATAAAAATAAAAGATAGAGTGCGTGTATAGCTAGCTGTAATCTCTATTAGGTTTTTATTATAGTCGTCATAATTAATGAAATGAGAATAGTTTGGGCTATTTGTTGATAATTACTGATAGTTAGAATATAGTAATTTTCAGTTTTGATAATCTTATAAAACATAATCATGTCACAAAATATCGATATTAATGAAATCAATAAATTTTCACAGATGGCTGCCCAATGGTGGGATCCCAATGGTAAATGTAAGCCACTACATATTATTAATCCATTACGCGTAGACTATGTTAAGCAAAAATGTGGCTCATTAGAGCAAAAAAATGTATTAGATGTAGGCTGTGGTGGGGGTATTTTATCTGAAAGTTTAGCTAAACTCGGTGCTAATGTTACGGCAATCGATCTTGCTGATGAATCATTACAAGTGGCTAAATCTCATGCACAACAAAGTGGTCTTTCTATTACATACTTAAAACAGACCGTTGAACAGCATGCTGACCAAAAAAGTGATTACTATGATATGATTACGTGTATGGAATTATTAGAACATGTTCCCGATCCCTTTTCTATCATTAACGCTTGTGCAAAATTACTTAAACCCGGCGGAAAACTATTTTTATCAACTATTAATCGCAATTATAAAGCTAAAATGATGTTGATTTATGGCGCTGAATATATTGCAAGACTAGTCCCAAAGGGCACACATGACGCCAATAAATTTATTCGCCCGTCAGAGTTAATGCTATGGGTAGAACAATCAGGTTTAGAGGTTAAAGATATTATTGGAATGGAATATCATCTACTTAAAAATCAATTTACATTAGGATCGAATGTCGATGTAAATTATATTATGATGGCGCAAAAAGAGGTTAGTAACAATTGTTAACAAATTAAATTTTTATATGGTTGTGAACAAACACTCAATAAAATATTAAATTTAACTAGTTTTTCATAAAAAAGAAAGGTAGAATACGTCGGCAATATTTTATCAACAATTCAACTCAATGGTGAATATTGTCATGTCTCGTATCGTAAAAGAAGCCCTCACATTTGATGATGTGTTATTAGTTCCCGCTCACTCATCTGTATTACCTAACACTGCTAATATCAGTACTCAATTAACGAAAACAATAAAACTTAATATTCCAATGCTGTCAGCTGCAATGGATACTGTTACCGAATCCGATCTGGCTATAGCCCTTGCTCAAGAAGGTGGAATTGGTTTTATTCATAAAAATATGCCAATAGACGTTCAAGCAAATCATGTCAAGCGTGTTAAAAAGCATGAAAGTGGTATTGTACAAGATCCAGTTTCAGTGTTACCAACAGCAACAATACAGCATGTTATTGATCTTGCTAAAGAGTATGGCTTTGCCGGTTTTCCTGTTGTTACAAAATCGCAAGAATTAGTGGGGATTATTACTGCTCGGGATGTGAGATTTGCCACCGATTTGTCGTTACCTGTTACTGCGGTGATGACCCCTAAAGAACGTTTAGTAACTGTCAATGAAGGTGAAAAACGTGAAAGTGTTCTGCAAAAAATGCATGAGCACCGTGTTGAAAAAGTATTAGTTGTTGATGATAAATTCCACTTAAAAGGCATGATCACCGTTAAAGATTACAACAAAGCAGAGCAAAAACCGAATGCTTGTAAAGATGAAAAAGGACGCTTGCGTGTCGGGGCTGCGGTAGGTGCTGGTGCTGGAAACGAGGAGCGCATCGCTGCCTTAGTTGAAGCAGGTGTAGATGTGCTGTTAATTGACTCTTCACATGGTCACTCCGAAGGCGTTCTTGAACGTATTCGTCAAGCTCGCAAAGCGTATCCTGATTTACAAATAATAGGTGGTAATGTTGCAACTGCCGAAGGTGCAAAAGCCTTGATCGAGGCGGGTGTGAGTGCTGTTAAAGTTGGGATTGGTCCTGGTTCAATTTGTACAACGCGTATTGTCACTGGTGTGGGCGTGCCACAAATTACTGCGATTATGGACGCTGTAGAAATGGCTCAAAAATACAATATTCCAGTTATTGCCGATGGTGGCATACGTTTTTCCGGTGATATTGCTAAAGCGATTGCAGCAGGTGCTTCATGTGTTATGGTTGGATCGATGTTTGCTGGAACCGAAGAAGCACCCGGCGAAATTGAATTATTTCAAGGTCGAGCTTATAAATCTTATCGTGGAATGGGGTCATTAGGTGCAATGGCGAAAGGTTCTTCAGATCGATATTTCCAAACTGATAATGCTGCTGATAAATTAGTACCTGAAGGGATTGAAGGACGAATCGCTTATAAAGGTTTATTGAAAGAAATCGTCCATCAACAAATGGGCGGATTACGCTCTTGTATGGGGTTAACTGGTTGTGCCACTATTGATGAATTACGCACAAAAGCTAAATTTTATCGTATTACTGGTGCGGGCATGAAAGAAAGTCACGTACATGATGTACTTATTACTAAAGAACCACCTAACTATCGTGCAGGTGTTTAAAATCTAATAATACAGGGATCATTGATCAAATGATCCCAATCTAACATGATTAACTCTCTATAAAACAATGTATTATTTTTAAATAAATTGTTTCAGTCATTGCATATTTGTATTTCCTACTCTTGACGAATCTAGAAAAAATTTAAATATCAATCTATCTGTTATATTCTTTTAAAACTCAAAACGTTTGCCTAATTTACTATCAATCATTTAATAAATCTCACAGTTTGCAAGTAAGATGTCAAAAAATTGTAAACTTAAAATAATTAACAATCATTGACAATTTTTAACTCAAATAACCGTTACAGGTGATATTAATTACTTTATGATACCCAAATCATTTCTGTTTTTATAGTATTGAAATATATAAAGAAAATTAAGTTTCAAATTAAACAAAAATAACCTTATAGATTTCTGCCAAAAACAACTATATCGTTACAAGGAGCGGTAAAAATATGATTAAAAAGGGATATCGTTTTATATTATTTAGTCTTAGATTTTGTTTGATCCCCAGATTTAAAGGTTTAACAAGAAACCTATTATTTACTTACTCTAAAGCGACGTTATTAAAACATTTTTCTATTTCTCTTAAACTTGTTAACAAACCTATACGTTTAATGCGTAATACGCTTGATCTTCATCTCTTTTTTAAAAAGACAACCATAATACTTGTTGGCTTATTGCTATTACCTGTTACTTGTGCCAACGCATTGATCGCAGCGACAGCGAAAGCAATAGAAGGGAATGCGCCGCAAGTCGCCAATATAGATTTGGCCGCTAGTAAACATGGATTTACCGTAGGTGGTGTATTTTATAGTGAAGCAAGCAGCAATTTGAAAGGGAATGGAGTTAATCTTTTTGACGGTAATTTAAAACCATCAAGTTTTTCAGTTAAAAACTTTTACTATGATTCGTTAGATAATAAATTAAATTATGCGGATAAAGATGGCGATGGGATAGATACTTATAAACCTTTTCTACTCAGTTTCACGAGTTCTAAATGGTATGATGCAAATGGTAAAGCTTTAACAAATATTAGTCAAAGATTGGCTTGTGATAATGCTTATACGCTGCCATTAACCTTAGAAATTACCGCACAATTAAAAACTTATTCTAAATATGGCATTCCTAAAGAAAGTGATTATGTGCCAGTGACTAAACGTTATCAAATTTCTCATAAACCGACAGTTTGTTACGCACAACCTAATTTAGCAAACGATTCAAGTAATAATACCGAATATCAAGATTTAGATGGTCCCGATTGGGGCAAAGGAAAAGGATTTATTCCACAAGATATTAATACAGCTGCTAAAAATTTTCCAAGTACTGGTTCAGATAATTTAAGATTTTATTTGTTATTAAGTGGAATAACACCGCAAGAAGTCGTCAATATCAATGGTAGCACAATTAAATCAAGTTCAGGTGATGTTACGTTATTGCTATCAGCGGAAAATACGCCGGGTTGGGGTAATAGTACTAGTGTAAGTGGGGTAAAAATAGTACTAAAAGGACCAACAACTTCAACTGCCCCTAAAAGTTTTTCTCCTGTTACTTTTCAGTTATATTCTGACAAAGCTAAGCAGAATAAACTCTACAGTTTTACTATACAACGTTGGTATATCACCCCATCAGCCGATCTTGTTTCAAATCAAAATGGCGCAATATCTTATTGTCGAGGCATTGGTTATCGACTGCCGAGTGTGGCTGATTATACTAATGCTAATACTTCGATGTGGTCTGGCGGAATACCGGGTCGTAATATAAATGGTTACCGTCGTCAATTAAGTTATAGAGGAACGAACGGCAAATGGATAGGCGGATTATTTAACGAATGGGGAACCATGTTTAATCAACCTATTCATTATCCTGGCACAAACTGGGCAACAAGGCATCCTATTGATTGGTATTGGACTATCGATACTTATCAAGGTAACCCATTAAGAATTGATGCTGGTGATGGTGATATGTGGTATGACGATCCAAGCTATAGCTCACATCAAATTGCTTGTGTTAGTCCATAACTGTGATGATATTATAGCCTCAATTTTGTTATTAATTGTTTTATATACTGAATTGAGGTGGGGTATTACAAAAATAAAAAAACACATTTTGGCTTTATAGACAATTTACCACTTTTCAGATAATTTTGTTGTGTGCTTTATACTCTAAAAAACTTGATAATCGAGCCCTGATGAGGGCAAGATTGCCAACAAACTTAGAATCTATCATTTTAAAATGAGTGAAGTAAAAAATTTGCCCAGACACAAATAGTGATCTGGACAGAATTTTTATTGCGGTACAAATTATTATGAACACGACAAACAACTCAATAACCTTTGCTGATTTTAAGCTAAATCAGCAAAGTATGTGTCAGTTATTTGATAGCTTTGGCAACAATTTCTTGCGCTTCTTTTTGTAATGTTGCTAAATGATCGTTACTGATAAAACTTTCAGCATAAATTTTGTAAGCGTCTTCTGTACCTGAAGGTCTAGCTGCAAACCAACCGTTTTCAGTTATCACTTTTAATCCACCAATCGGTGCATTATTTGCCGGCGCCGTGGTTAAACATTGGGTAATTTTTTCACCTGCAAGCTGATCTGTCGTTAACTGGCTGGCATCAAGTTTAGCTAATTTTTGTTTCTCAGTAAAAGAGGCCGGTGCTTGGAGCCGTCCATAATATGAAACACCAAATTTTGCTTCAAGTTCTTGGTATTGTTCTTGTGGATTTTTTCCTGTTTTTGCCGTCATTTCAGCTGCTAGCAAACATAAAATAATACCATCTTTATCTGTTGCCCAAACTTTTCCATTTGTTCTTAAAAAAGAGGCGCCAGCACTCTCTTCACCGGCAAAACCTAATGTTCCATTGTAAAGACCATCAGCATACCATTTAAAGCCAACTGGATATTCTAAATATGTTTTATTAAGGCTATTAGCAACGCGGTCGATCATTGAACTCGTTACTAATGTTTTACCAATAGCTATGTCTTTATGCCATTGTGGACGATTTTGGAATAAATAATTCACACAAACCGAAAGGTAAGCATTTGGATTCATCAATCCTTTTGGCGTTACAATACCATGACGGTCAAAATCGGTATCGTTACCAAACGCTAAGTCAAACTTATCTTTTAATTGCAATAATCCCGCCATTGCCCAGCGGCTAGAACAATCCATTCTAATTACTTCATCATGATCGAGGTGCATAAAGCTGAAAGTTGGATCGATTTTATTGTTGACAATATTAAGTTTGATACCATATTTGTCAGCAATTCTTGGCCAATAGGTGATACCAGCTCCCCCTAATGGATCAACGCCAATATTAAGATCAGAAGATTTAATTAATGCTAAATCTAAAATGTTTTCAAGATCATTTACATAATCAGTTTCGTACTCTTTAGTATGTATGTAAGAGGAGTTAATCGCTTTTTCTAAAGAAACACGTTTTACACCATTGAGTTTATTTTTTAGTAATTCGTTAGCGCGATTTTCGATTTGCTTAGTGATATGCGTATCGGCAGGGCCACCATTAGTCGGATTATATTTAATACCACCATCTTCAGGCGGATTATGCGAAGGCGTAATTACAATACCATCAGCCAATTGTGATTGTTTGCCAAGATTATAGGTTAAAATAGCATGCGAAATAACTGGAGTTGGAGTAAATCCCCAATCGCGGGCGATAACAACGGTTTGTTCATTAGCGACAAACACTTCTAGTACTGATTTTAATGCTAACTCTGACAAAGCATGAGTGTCTTGACCAATAAAACATGGACCGGTGATATTATTTGCCTGACGATATTCTGCTATAGCTTGAGCAACGGCTAAAATATGATCCTCATTAAAGGTACCTTTGTTAGAACTACCGCGGTGACCTGAGGTACCAAAAATCACTAATTGACTTGCGTTCTCTATATCAGGGCTAATGCTATAGTAATTATTTCTTAACGCTTCAACGTCAATGAGATCAGACGGTTCAGCTAATAATCCTGCCCGGCTATGGTTTGCCATTTTATACTCCTCTTTCATAAATTATCTATTTATATCTATGCTACAAGCTATAGTTGTTTATTCTTTAATAAAAGCATGTGATTTTATTTGTTCTGCGATGAAAAAATTTCAATCACTCGATTAATCATATTTTCTGATATACCCATATCACTCATAATTGATTCAATAATATAGACTTTTCTGGCAGTATTGGTATTGCTGATTACCCAATACGGCGTGCCAATTACTTCACGCGGCTTTGTATTTTTACCGGATGTTTCTAATGACTCTTTATCTTTTGCCAAATATTGCCGTTTACTGCCATGCAATGATGTAGCCGCAATTGAAAATAAAGCTGGGTTATAATTGTAAAGCGCACCAAGCAACAGAATGAACCGATTTATAATTGATTTTTCATTAACAAAAGTATCACTCGTTAGTAATTCATTGAATAAAGTATATTGATTGTTTGCTTGACTGGTAGTATTAATTGTTGTTTTTACAGGTTGATTGATCTTTAACAAACGACGCAAAATACTTGATGCATCTTCACCAATATGTTTAGTTTGTGCTGCAATAAATTGATATAATTCTTCGTCTATTTCGATAGTTTTCATTATGTTAATTATGCCTATTAAGTTATTTTACGGGACACCCTTGCGCTGCAATCGCAATATTGTCGAGTTGATGCAAATTATTGCCTGCATTATCTGATAAACAATCTTTATTTTTACTCTCAACAATTGCTTCATTATCTATTTTTTGTTGTTGATTGGTATCATGGCAGGCACATATCATAACTGATAATATTAATTGAAAAAATAACCGTTTCATATACTTATTGTATGGTAGATAAACTATTAACCTGAGTATAACTCAACTTGCTAAGAAATAATATTATCTAGTGATAAAATAGTGAAAATGATATTGTCGTTTTTATAAAAGAATATTATGCTAAAAAATAGTATGAGCATGCTCATACTCAAATTATATGAGGAATAAATTATGAAAAAAATCGTCACTTTAGCTATTTTAGCAGCAATTTTAACGGGTTGTGGTAATAGTGATATATATTCTGGCGATGTTTATACAACAGATCAAGCAAAACAGGTTCAACAAGTTAGTTATGGTACAGTTGTGTCTGTTCGCCCAGTGAAAATCCAAACTAATGCCTCTGATGGTAGAAGTGAAAATATTTTAGGTTCATTAGGTGGTGCAGTACTTGGTGGCGTTTTAGGTAACACTGTAGGTAATGGTACAGGGCAAGCTGTAGCGATTGCAACTGGAGCAATCGGTGGTGCAGTGTTAGGTAGTGCAATTGAAAATCAAGCTAGCCAAACTAGTGCAGTTGAGCTAGAAATTCAGCGAGAAAACGGCGGCAACATCGTTATTGTGCAAAAAGGATCTGCTAATGATTTTTTTGCAGGGCAAAAAGTACGTTTAGTCAGTAATGGTAAACAAATTAGCGCATCGCCTCGTTATAATAGCGAAATTAAGAAGTAATTTTCCCTTTTTTCTAAATAAAATAGACTTTGCTTGTTAGCGTTCTAAGCGAAGTCTATTTTCGCAAAATTATTCATTTAACTATCTGCAGTAAGTCGTTCACCAATAAAATCTTTACGCTTTCTCTTCAATCCACATCATATATTATCAATATGCAAATTCAGGCATAAAAAATTTGATTGGCTCGTTATGAATATATAAAATTATTGAAATCATCATTACTATAAAAGGAACAATAAAGCGATGCGTATATTACATACAATGATTAGGGTCGGAGATTTACAACGATCAATTGATTTTTATACTCGTGTAATGGGAATGCGTGTGTTAAGAACCAGTGAAAATACTGAGTACAAATATTCATTAGCATTTGTTGGTTATGGCGATGAATCAACAAGTTCGGTAATCGAGTTGACTTATAACTGGGGTACAGACAGCTATGAGCATGGTAGCGCTTTCGGGCACATTGCTATTGGTGTGGATGATGTAGCAAAAATGTGCGAAGACGTTAAACAAGCAGGTGGTAAAGTGACTCGCGAAGCAGGACCGGTAAAAGGTGGCACCACCATTATTGCTTTTGTTGAAGATCCTGATGGTTACAAAATAGAATTAATCCAAAATAGCCATGCAGATAAAGCATTAGGTAATTAATCAATTATTTAAGTTGATATCGCCGAATAAAATCGGCGATAGATTAGCTGATTGATGATGATTAATTCATTTTAATATTCATAGTTAACGGTCAACAATGATAAAAAAATATAAATCAATTTGCGCTATTGATTGCATCATAACAGATGCATAATTATTTGCTGAGTAGCTCTTTTAGTAATTGTTGATTGCTAATACTTTGTTTTTGTTGTTCTAAGCTAGCTGCAGTAATAATGGAATTTAATGCATTTAATGAACAATCGAAATCGTCATTGATAATCACATAGTCATACTCGTTATAGTGTGAAATTTCAGCCTGCGCTTTTTGCATCCGTTTTTGAATCACATTGGCGTCATCTTGTCCTCTTTTTACTAAGCGGTTTTCAAGCTCTTTTAAAGAAGGCGGTAAAATAAAGATACTTTTTGCTGACGGCATTTTTTTTCTGACTTGCTGCGCGCCTTGCCAATCAATATCTAAAAATACATTGATACCTTGCGATAAACTTTCTTCAATTTCGGCTTTTGACGTGCCATAGTAATGATCGAAAACATGGGCATATTCAACAAAAGCTTGATTATCAATTAACGATTCAAAGTGCTTATGATCGATAAAGTAATAGTGTTGGCCATGTTGTTCGCCCGGTCTAGGGTCGCGAGTGGTATGCGAAATTGAGACTTTAGCCGGATGTTGATTATTCTGTGCTAAATAAGCCCGAATTAAACTTGATTTACCCGCACCACTTGGTGCTGAAATAATAAACAAGGTTCCTGTATACATAAAATTTTATCACTTAGTAAGAAAAGGTTGATTAGATAACTAAATTAGATAACTAAAACGAAATAGAGATATTATAACAAAATAATTTGCTGGATTGTGGTATAGCGAACATAAAATTACTTATGTTTATACTTGATGTAATGATATGTTATTAAAATTATTGCAATGTAATGAGTTAACAGTATGCTGACGATACATCAAAACGACTATAAAAAATAATTAAATTTTATTATGTGGATCAGAAAGATAAATTTGATCAACTGCTAATTTTAGCAGCAATTTTTTATGGTATGGATATCACAATATAGTTTTGATGAAAGTATAAATAAAATACTACTCAAAAAATAATAATTGCAAAAATTTTATGTGCCATATGCATGTCTTGGTTATCTTTATTTAGCAATAAAATTTTTAAGTATCATTTAATCTATGGTAAATAATATAGCCCATATACCCCTATAACACTATTTCTATTCGTTTAACCACGTTATATCAAGCAGCGAAAGGCTAAAGATAAAATCACTGGTCAATGTTGAAAAACATAATATTAATTAGAAAGGATAACAATTAATATGACAAATACTAAAATAAAGAGATTAAGTTAATCAACAAAATCAATTTAAAAATAACTAATTAAAATGATTTGATTTGTTACTAATCAAATTTTAGTTAAAACTGTGATGACTCTATGTCATAATACTGTCATTTAAACCAAAGCTAAGTGGAGTGAATTATGCCATTAAAATATTATGGTGCTAATGCAACGCTTTCAACAATAAATACGACCTCATTTAGCCTTTCACCTATAATAAAAACTGAATATAAAGCGAATAAGACTATGACTGAAGATAAAAAAATGCCAATAAATGCCCAATCTAGTCCTGAAGTTGAAAAAAAATCCAATTTATCAGCTACTAAAAATAATTCAAATAAAGTGCCCACATCAAAGTTAGCCATCTTGGCGATTGCTTTAACCATTGGTTTAGGCGGCTTTGTTTTTTATCATGGACATTTGCAAGTCGAAAATCAAAAAAAGACAATTGCAAGTCTACAAGTTGAACTTGCCAATTTGAAACAAAGTACCAAAGATAGTATTGTTCATGATTTGCAAAATAGCATCACCGATGCGGTAAATAAGCAAAACCAACAATTTTCATCTTTGGAACAGCGAGTTGATCGCCAACTTAATGACCAACAAAAAAATCAACAAGAGTTAACCAATCAAATAAATGATGCTTCAAAATTAAATGAACAAAATTTCCATAATTTAAACGAGCGCCTTTCGGCTATGTCAACAACAGATAACAGCGTGTGGTTGATATCTCAAGCAAATTATCTGGTACATTTAGCGGGTAGAAAAATTTGGAATGATCAAGATTATACAACCGCTCGATTATTGCTTAAAAGTGCAGATGAAAGTTTAGCGCAAGCTGATGATCCTAGCTTGATACCGGCAAGACAAGCGATTAATCAAGATATTACTTCACTGTCAAAAGTTAGTTTTATTGACTATGATGGTATTGTGATGAATTTAATTGGACTTTCTGAATCCCTAACAGAGTTACCGTTGGTTGGAAATTACAAAGAAATAGATTTAGGGATGACACAATATAATGATGACATATCATCAGCGCAATCAGTTAATGCTCCATCGACTTCAAAAGAAGTAACCGAAGAGCCAACAGAGAAAAATAATCATCACGAAATAACGTCGTCTGTTTTCGATTGGTCAAAAAATTTATTAACTAATGCTGAGTCATTTTTAGATAAATTCATTACCATTGAAAAAATTGACGAAAATGAGAAAAATTTTGCAACTTGTTTATCTAAAGCTCAAAAAGATGAAAAACAGATTGTGAGATGTCAAATATTGAAAACACCACTAAATTTAGAACAATCACTCTATTTACGTGAAAATATTCGTTTTCGTTTATTGATTGCAGCTCAGGCTGTACCAAGACATCAAGATCTTGTTTACCAACGAGCTTTGAGTGATGCTGCATTATGGGTTAATGCTTATTTTGATGGTAATGCGCCTGATGTTAAGGCTTTCTTAGATGATCTTGAGAATTTACAAAGTCAATCAATCAGTAATCAATCTGTTCCAGATAAATTAGCAAGCGCGACGGAATTAGAAAAATTAATGCAATCGCGTGTGCGTTCAATGTTGGCTAAATAGGAGAATAATAATGCTAAAAATATTGATTATTTTCTTAGTGTTGGTGGCGGGTTTTTTGTTAGGTCCGTTATTACAAGGTCATCAAGGTTCAGCCGTTTTTGAAGTTGCAAATTATAAAGTCAGTATGTCATTTAATTCATTTGTCATACTTGAGTTATTAGCTTTATTTTGCTTATATATTGTTTATTGGTTTTTAAAGAAAATTTTTAATTCCAAAACAATTTTAGGGGAATGGTTACGTTCAAAATCACCTAAAAAAGTTGTTAAACGGCTTGAGATGGCACAAATTTCACTTCTTGAAGGCGATTATCAACAAGCTAGTAAGTTTTTTATGAAATCAGCTAAAGTGTCGAACAATTCGGCATTATCTTATTTGCTTGCTGCACAAGCGCAAATAGATAATGATGAATTGGTTTCAGCCAATCAATCTTTGGAACAAGCTGCACAAAACTGTCAACCTAATGAGATATTTGCTTTCAAACTGGTACAGATACGTTTACAAATTAAAAACCGTGAATATGCTTTAGCGCGAAAAACAATAGAGCAGCTATTGAATGAAAAACCACGTCATCCAGAAGTATTAAGACTTGCCGATCAACTCTTTTATGATATGGGTGATTATCAAGCTGTGATAGATTTAATGCCTGCTATGTACAAAGTTAAGGCTTATAGTGAATCTCAATTAGATCAATTTAAACAAGCCGCTTATATTGGTCGTATTAAGCAATTGTCAGCTGATAGCGATCCATTAGCATTAATAAAATGGTGGAAATCACAACCTAAAGCAATTCTAAATAATATGGCTTACCAAAAAGCAATGGCGAATTACCTTAATCAAGTAGGACAAACAGCCGAAGCTAATAAGATTATAAATGCTATCAATAAGCTTGAAAATAAAGAGAGAACATAATAAGCAGGACGGTTGTCCTGCCTTTTTGTGAAATAACAACTACAACTATTAGTTCAAAAAGTAACGAATTACAGACATCGCACACATGCCTGTTACCACAATTAACATTAGGTTTTTTGTTAATAGTGCCACAATAATTGTTGGAATCGCCGCTAAGCAATATTCAAGATTAAACTCAGGAAACGAGCCAGATCTTACAATAAACAGATTTTGTACAAATAAAGCAGTTAATATACATATCGGAACATAGGATAAAAATCGAATTACCATATCAGGTAATTGTAATTTTCGTACTAATATGAATGGAATAATTCTGGGTAACCAAGTCACTAATCCTGATCCTAATATAATCAGTAAACTATAAATACTCATGCTTTACGCTCCATGGCAACGCCGATAAAACATCCCGCAAACGTACTGACCAGTATTGCCAATTCAGCGGATAAAAATCGTAATAAAAAAATTAATACAATAGTTACAGTCAACATTGCTAATAACCGATTTTTCATGCTTTTATTTTTATCACTTATAAGTTGTAAATATAAAAGACCAATAAACATAGCAACTAAGGCATAATCTAAGCCAAACTGTGCAGGATCGGGTAACCATTTACCAATTAATGCTCCAATCAAACAAGATAAAATCCAAGCAAAGTAAGCGGTTAAATTCAGGCCATGCATCCATGCACAATTGATTGTTTTTTTATTCGCAATTGCATTCATTGCTACCGCAAAACTTTCATCGGTTAATAAGCTACCTATCGCAATATTATTCAATAAAGAATACTTTTTAAACGTTGGTGCAGTTGCCATGCCCATTAAAAAATGGCGAGAATTAACTAAAAAAACAGTAAAAATAATTGCTGAAATTGGTGTTGCAACAATCATTAAACCGGTAATAATAAATTGCGCCGCACCAGCATAAACCATTATCGCCAATAGCGTGACTTCTAAAATTGATAAATTTGCTGCTTTACCTACAGCTCCAGCTGCAATGCCAATACCAATATAGCCAAGTAATGTTGGAATGCATGCTCGAACACCGTCATTAAATGTTAATGCCATCGTACTCTCGTTATCGTTAAATTTTTATAATTCAAAAAATATAGCTAATCAATTAGTAAGTATTTTCGCTTTTATAATATCAAAAGCAATTATTTATTGAGTAACAATATTTGTTAAATTCATTCTATTTTTAAATTTTTAGTTACTTAACCGATGTATTTTTATTTTATTATCGATTAATTCTTTTCGGTATTAATCGGCCATTTGCCTTCTGCATTTAGTTGTTTGATATCACATGGCAGAACTACCTGCGGCATCTTCAATTACGTGGTTTTTATGGTATCCATTTTGGATTTATTTTTATGGTAATTCGCCATTGATGTGATACTTGTGCCGGCATACACAAATTTTGGCAAAATAGTTTTACGTTCCGAATTGCGTCCTTACGCTATGGTGACATGTGTGATGAATATTTACTTACAAGGTAAAAATGTATCGCGATATTCGTGACTTTACCAAAATCACTGCTGGCTGATGGGGGGGGGTGGTGGCAATGGCATTTTGGTCGAATCACTTTCATCATGAGCTAAATTCATGCTAAATTAATTTAACGCGTTTATTCTCTAACCTAGATATGGTAAGACTACCCAATAAATCTTCATTGTCATACTGGACGTCCATTTAGCTCTTAATGCCGCAGTGCTACAGTTTGATCCGCACCATCCCTTTGCCACATCATAATCAACAATTTCTAGGGGGTCTGGGAAGCAACCACCATCAACTCTGCCACCACTAAGATTTTCGTAATTATATTCAATCGCTTCCACTGGTGCGGCATAGGTTTTGTTTTTACCGGAAGTGATGCCAACAAATGGTTCAAATTGATTTGAGCAACCTGTCATTGCTAGCGGTACAAGCAGTAAGGTAAGCCAGCACCAGTAGGTTTTTAATTTAGCACTTTTAAAAGTTACTGTTTGATTTGTGATCTTCATGACTCTTTCCTTATATCGCTTATTTTTTATCGCTCACATCAGCATTTATATCATTTTATTATTTGTTGTAATGATTATTTTTTAAGTTACTTTATTGTTTTGCTATCACCGCTATTTTTTATCACTACTAACGGGTAATTTACCGTCTTGTTCTAATTGTTTGATATAGCGTGGTAAAATGATTTGTGGGATTTTTTCTCGTTCGGCTTTAATGGCATCCATTTTGGCTTTGTTTTTTCGATAATCTGCCATTGATTTAATGCTTGGACGCGGCGTGCATAGTTTTTGGCTTTCAGCAAATAGTTTCCAGTGTACTGGATTACGTCCTTCTTCTATGGTGCCATAAGTAATAAATATCTGATTACATGGTAGAAAGTGCACGGTGATATTAGCGACCTGACCAAAATCATCGCCGGCTGACGGTGGTGGTGGAGGTAATGGGATTTCAGTTGAATAATATTCTTCATACTTAAGGATAATCTCTTTCTCTTTTCGATCTACGTTTACTCCTGGTAGATTTAATGCTTTAGGTCGCCATCCAGGATAAGGTAATAAATCCCATGAAATTTTCATGCTCATGCCGGGGGTCCATTTTGCCCGCAAAGCGGCTGCACCACAAGTTGAACCACCACCGTAGCGTTTTTTACCAACTAAATAATCATCAATTCCTGGTGTATTAGGAATACAACCACCACCAATACTGCCGCCACTAAGATTTTCATAATTGTATTCAATCGCTTCCACTGGTGCGGCATAGGTTTTGTTTTTACCGGAAGTGATGCCAACAAATGGTTCAAATTGATTGGAACAACCAGTTATTGCTAGCGGTATAAGCAGTAAGGTAAGCCAGCACCAGTAGGTTTTTAATTTAGCACTTTTAAAAGTTACTGTTTGATTTGTGATCTTCATGACTCTTTCCTTATATCGCTTATTTTTTATCGCTCACATCAGCATTTATATCATTTTATTTTTTGTTGTAATGATTATTTTTTAAGTTACTTTATTGTTTTGTTGTCACCGACTATTTTTTATCACTACTAACGGGTAATTTACCGTCTTGTTCTAATTGTTTGATATAACGTGGTAAAATGATTTGTGGGATTTTTGCTCGTTCGGCTTTAATGGCATCCATTTTGGCTTTGTTTTTTCGATAATCTGCCATTGATTTAATGCTTGGACGCGGCGTGCATAGTTTTTGGCTTTCAGCAAATAGTTTCCAGTGTACTGGATTACGTCCTTCTTCTATGGTGCCATAAGTAATAAATATCTGATTACATGGTAGAAAGTGCACGGTAATATTAGCGACCTGACCAAAATCATCACCCGCTGACGGTGGTGGCGGTGGCAAAGGTATTTCGGTAGAATAGTATTCATCATATTGATGAATTAAATTGGCTTCGTTTCTATCAACATTTAAACCTGCTGTATTTAAAATTCTAGGTTTCCAGCCTGGATAGGGTAATAATTCCCATGAAATCTGCATGGTCATGCCAGGTGTCCAATGCGCACGCAGAGCAGCTGCGCCACAGGTTGAACCACCGCCATAGCGTTTTTTACCAACGTCATAATCATCAATTCCTGATGTATTGGGAATACAACCACCACTAAGATTTTCGTAATTATATTCAATCGCTTCCACTGGTGCAGCATAGGCTTTATTTTTTCCGGAAGTAATACCAACAAATGGTTCAAACTGATTGGAACAACCAGTTATTGCTAGCGGTATAAGCAGTAAGGTAAGCCAGCACCAGTTAATTTTTAATTTAGCACTTTGAACGGTTACTGTTTGATTTGTGATCTTCATGACTCTTTCCTTATATCGCTTATTTTTTATCGCTCACATCAGCATTTATATCATTTTATTATTTGTTGTAATGATTATTTTTTAAGTTACTTTATTGTTTTGCTATCACCGCTATTTTTTATCACTACTAACGGGTAATTTACCGTCTTGTTCTAATTGTTTGATATAGCGTGGTAAAATGATTTGTGGGATTTTTTCTCGTTCGGCTTTAATGGCATCCATTTTGGCTTTGTTTTTTCGATAATCTGCCATTGATTTAATGCTTGGACGCGGCGTGCATAGTTTTTGGCTTTCAGCAAATAGTTTCCAGTGTACTGGATTACGTCCTTCTTCTATGGTGCCATAAGTAATAAATATCTGATTACATGGTAGAAAGTGCACGGTAATATTAGCGACCTGACCAAAATCATCACCCGCTGACGGTGGTGGCGGTGGCAAAGGTATTTCGGTAGAATAGTATTCATCATATTGATGAATTAAATTGGCTTCGTTTCTATCAACATTTAAACCTGCTGTATTTAAAATTCTAGGTTTCCAGCCTGGATAGGGTAATAATTCCCATGAAATCTGCATGGTCATGCCAGGTGTCCAATGCGCACGCAGAGCAGCTGCGCCACAGGTTGAACCACCGCCATAGCGTTTTTTACCAACGTCATAATCATCAATTCCTGATGTATTGGGAATACAACCACCACTAAGATTTTCGTAATTATATTCAATCGCTTCCACTGGTGCAGCATAGGCTTTATTTTTTCCGGAAGTAATACCAACAAATGGTTCAAACTGATTGGAACAACCAGTTATTGCTAGCGGTATAAGCAGTAAGGTAAGCCAGCACCAGTTAATTTTTAATTTAGCACTTTGAACGGTTACTGTTTGATTTGTGATCTTCATGACTCTTTCCTTATATCGCTTATTTTTTATCGCTCACATCAGCATTTATATCATTTTATTATTTGTTGTAATGATTATTTTTTAAGTTACTTTATTGTTTTGCTATCACCGCTATTTTTTATCACTACTAACGGGTAATTTACCGTCTTGTTCTAATTGTTTGATATAGCGTGGTAAAATCACTTGTGGGATTTTTGCTCGTTCGGCTTTAATGGCATCCATTTTGGCTTTGTTTTTTCGATAATCTGCCATTGATTTAATGCTTGGACGTGGTGTGCATAGTTTTTGGCTTTCAGCAAATAGTTTCCAGTATACTGGATTACGTCCTTCTTCTATGGTGCCATAAGTAATAAATATCTGATTACATGGTAGAAAGTGCACGGTGATATTAGCGACCTGACCAAAATCATCGCCGGCTGACGGTGGTGGTGGAGGTAATGGGATCACTGTACTATAGGATTCATCATATTGGTTAATAATATCTAATTCTTTATGGTCAATTGCTATCCCTGGTAGATTTAATACTTTGGGTAGCCAGCCTGGGTAGGGTAATAATGTCCATGAAATCTGCATGGTCATGCCCGGCGTCCAATGCGCACGCAGAGCAGCTGCGCCACAAGTTGAACCACCGCCATAGCGTTTTTTACCAACATCATAATCATCAATTCCTGATGTATTGGGAATACAACCACCACCAATACTGCCACCTACAATATCTTCATAATTGTATTCAATCGCTTCCACTGGTGCAGCATAGGCTTTATTTTTACCTGAGGTAATACCAACAAATGGTTCAAATTGATTGGAACAACCAGTTATTGCTAGCGGTACAAGCAGTAAGGTAAGCCAGCGCCAGTAGGTTTTTAATTTAGCACTTTTAAAAGTTACTGTTTGATTTGTGATCTTCATGACTCTTTCCTTATTATCACCTATTTTTTATTGTTCACATCAGGGCTTATATTGTCTTATTTTTGCTTTAGTGATTATTCTTTTAGGTGCTTTATTGTTTTGTTGTCACCGACTATTTTTTATCACTACTGACAGGTAATTTACCTTCTAGTTCTAATTGTTTGATATAACGTGGCAAAATCACTTGTGGGATTTTTGCTCGTTCAGCTTTAATGGCATCCATTTTGGCTTTGTTTTTTCGATAATCTGCCATTGATTTAATGCTTGGACGTGGTGTGCATAGTTTTTGGCTTTCAGCAAATAGTTTCCAGTATACTGGATTACGTCCTTCTTCTATGGTGCCATAAGTAATAAATATCTGATTACATGGTAGAAAGTGCACGGTGATATTAGCGACCTGACCAAAATCATCGCCGGCTGACGGTGGTGGTGGAGGTAATGGGATCACTGTACTATAGGATTCATCATATTGGTTAATAATATCTAATTCTTTATGGTCAATTGCTATCCCTGGTAGATTTAATACTTTGGGTAGCCAGCCTGGGTAGGGTAATAATGTCCATGAAATCTGCATGGTCATGCCCGGCGTCCAATGCGCACGCAGAGCAGCTGCGCCACAAGTTGAACCACCGCCATAGCGTTTTTTACCAACATCATAATCATCAATTCCTGATGTATTGGGAATACAACCACCACCAATACTGCCACCTACAATATCTTCATAATTGTATTCAATCGCTTCCACTGGTGCAGCATAGGCTTTATTTTTACCTGAGGTAATACCAACAAATGGTTCAAATTGATTGGAACAACCAGTTATTGCTAGCGGTACAAGCAGTAAGGTAAGCCAGCGCCAGTAGGTTTTTAATTTAGCACTTTTAAAAGTTACTGTTTGATTTGTGATCTTCATGACTCTTTCCTTATTATCACCTATTTTTTATTGTTCACATCAGGGCTTATATTGTCTTATTTTTGCTTTAGTGATTATTCTTTTAGGTGCTTTATTGTTTTGTTGTCACCGACTATTTTTTATCACTACTGACAGGTAATTTACCTTCTAGTTCTAATTGTTTGATATAACGTGGCAAAATCACTTGTGGGATTTTTGCTCGTTCAGCTTTAATGGCATCCATTTTGGCTTTGTTTTTTCGATAATCTGCCATTGATTTAATGCTTGGACGTGGTGTGCATAGTTTTTGGCTTTCAGCAAATAGTTTCCAGTATACTGGATTACGTCCTTCTTCTATGGTGCCATAAGTAATAAATATCTGATTACATGGTAGAAAGTGTACAGTGATATTATCGACCTTACCAAAATCATCGCCCGCTGACGGTGGTGGTGGAGGTAATGGGATCACTGTACTATAGGATTCATCATATTGGTCAATAATATCTGATTCTTTACGGTCAATTACTACACCTGGTAAATTTAATATTTTGGCTTGCCAGCCTGGGTAGGGGAATAATGTCCAAGAAATGCGCATTGTCATACCTGGCGTCCAGTGCGCACGCAGAGCAGCTGCGCCACAAGTTGAACCGCCACCGTAGCGCTTTTTACCAACATCATAGTCATCGATTCCTGGCGTATCAGGAATGCAACCACCACCAATACTGCCACCATTCATATTTTCATAATTATATTCAATCGCTTCCACTGGTGCAGCATAGGTTTTGTTTTTACCGGAAGTGATGCCAACAAATGGTTCAAATTGATTTGAGCAACTGGTAAGTAGTAGTGGAGAGATTAAAATGAGTAAGCTGAGTTTCATTTTCCATCCTTATTTTTAATAAAATATGCAACTTATTAAACTTTTATCGTTTTATATTGTTATGAGTAGTGTAACTCGACAACATTTAAAAGATTTTGATTATTTGCGCCATTTACTAATAAAACTTTTTGCCATTGATACTGTTTTGCTGCGTTAAATATTCGTTGGCTAGTTACCAATAGTTGAGTCAGCTGTTTATGTTGAAAACTGCTGTATCGTTCGAGTTGATTTAAGTGTTCTAAGCTAGTGATAATGATTATTTGTTTAGCTATATTACTCGATAAAATATTAGTTGGGTAATTTATTGGCTCGCGATAATAGCATTCAATTGATTTTACATTGGCTTTTTGAATAGTCAGAGTTTGTGCCAATAATTGTCGACCTGCGTTACCACATAAAATTAAAATAGTATGGTTTTGGACTGATTGTTGTTGAATTTTGGCTAATAGTCCTTCGCTGTTTTCTTGAGCGGGATAATTGACTGTCGCCGTTGTTAATTGGTTAAATAATTGTGCTGACTTTTTGCCAATTGCAAAATAACGAATGTCAGTCGGTAAGGTTAACTTGGGAAGATAGTTGTTAATAATATAAGCGACTTGTGGTGAAACGACAAGCACCATATCATTAGGATGAAGTTTATTGAGTTGTTCTTGTAAATTTTGAAGATCGTGTCCGGGTAAAATTTTAAAAAATGGAAGATGTTGTGCAGGCAAGTTTGCTTGGTTTAATAATTGGGTTAGTTGTTCACCCTCAGGTGAGGGTCTAGTGACAAAAATCATCCGTCCTTTAATTCCTGTAATATAGATTTGGCACCTTGTTCTAGTAAATGTTCAGCCAGTGTTTGCCCTATTTTTTCTGGTTCACTAATGCTACCTTCTACTGTTGCTTGGATAATTTTAGAACCATCAATACTTCCAACTAGACCTTGTAATAATAATATATCATTGTTTAATTGGCTATAGCAGGCGATAGGGACTTGGCATCCTCCTTGTAAAGCTTTATTCATCGCTCTTTCAGCTTCGATGCAAATCCGGCTATTTTTATCATCAAGTACAGATAGAATTTCTAACAATGGTTTATCATTTGCTCGAGTTTCAATACCAATGGCTCCTTGACCAACGGCAGGTAAAATTAAATTGGTATCAATATATTGTTTAATTCTATCTTGTAATCCTAAGCGCTTTAGACCAACAGATGCTAAGATAATTGCGTCATACTCTTGGTTATCAAGTTTTGCTAAACGAGTGCCAACGTTACCACGAAGATCTTTAATGTGTAAATGGGGGTATTTAGCGCGTAACTGACATTGGCGGCGTAAGCTTGATGTACCGACAATTGCGCCTTTAGGTAGTTCATCTAAATTGGAATAGCGATTAGAAATAAAGGCATCACGCACATCGTCTCGTTGACAAATTGTCGCAAGGGTTAAGCCTTCAGGAAATTGTGCAGGAATATCTTTTATTGAATGAACCGCAATATCGGCTTGGTTAGTTAATATAGCTTGTTCAAGCTGTTTAACAAAAAGACCTTTACCACCAATTTTGGCAAGTGGACTATCAAGAATGATATCGCCTTGAGTCATCATTGGTATAAGCTCGACAGTTAAATTTTTATGTGCCAAAAGTAGATTTTGTTTAACAAAATTAGCTTGCCATAAGGCTAAAGGACTTCTTCGAGTTGCAATGCGAATCTTCAATTGATTTTCCTATTGTATAACTAAGTATAGTGATTTTTTAGTTTAAATTAGTTGATAGCTTAGTCTGAAAAGCAAAATGCTATTACTATTCAGACTATTTTTAAATGATTAAAGCTTATCTACAAAATTCACCGCATAACCAATGTAATTAGCCGGTGTTAGCTGTTTTAATCGAGTTTTTTCGTCTTCAGGTAAATCTAAGGATTCAATAAACTGTTTTATGCCCTCAGCATCAACTCGTTTACCACGTGTTAATTCTTTCAATTTTTCGTATGGCTTTTCTATACCATAGCGGCGCATTACAGTTTGGATCGGTTCAGCTAATACTTCCCAATTACGGTCAAGTTCGTCAAGCAAGTATGTTTGGTTAACTTCTAACTTATTTAGGCCTTTTAAAGTTGATTGGTAAGCGATAATCGCATAGCCAATTCCAACACCTAAGTTTCGTAATACAGTCGAATCGGTTAGATCACGTTGCCAGCGAGAAACCGGTAATTTACCGCCTAGATGATTCATAATGGCATTGGCAAGACCTAAATTACCTTCTGAATTTTCAAAATCAATTGGATTGACTTTGTGCGGCATGGTTGATGATCCGATTTCACCAGTTACAGTTTTTTGCTTGAAGTGATTTAAAGCAATATAGCCCCAAACATCGCGATCGAAATCGATCAAGATAGTATTGAAACGCGCAACACAATCAAAAAATTCAGCGATATAATCGTGTGGTTCTATTTGGGTTGTGTAAGGATTCCATTTTAGACCTAATGAACTAACAAACTCTTCGCTTAAATTGTGCCAATCAACATGTGGGTAAGCAACCATATGGGCATTATAGTTACCGGTAGCCCCATTTATTTTTCCTAATATTTCAACGGATTGAAGCTGGTTTAATTGGCGTTTTAATCGATAGACAACATTGGCAAACTCTTTCCCGATAGTTGTTGGTGTAGCGGGTTGTCCATGGGTTCTAGATAGTAAAGGTAAGTCACAATACTCTTTTGCTTGCAACGTAATTTTATCAATTACTTTTTGCCAATAAGGAATTAAAACAGTCTCTTTTGCTGTTTTTAGCATTAAAGCATAAGATAAATTATTGATATCTTCAGAAGTGCAAGCAAAGTGAATAAACTCATTAATAGCATGGAGTTCTTCATTAGTACTGACTTTTTCTTTAAGAAAATATTCAACGGCTTTTACATCGTGATTGGTTGTTTTTTCGATCGCTTTAATGCGTAATGCGTCGTCTTGATTAAATTGTTCAATAATTTGGTTTAAATGATGAGTAGCTGACTGACTTAGTGCTGGAATTTCAGGAATATTCTCTTGTGAAGCTAATTTTTGTAACCAACGAACTTCAACTTCAACGCGGTATTTTAATAATCCAAATTCGCTAAAAATGGTACGTAATTCTATTGTTTTATCACCATAACGACCATCAATAGGTGAAAGGGCTGTAAGTGCAGATAATTCCATCGGTTCAACTCCGTGACTCTATTTAAGTATCATATTGAAAATATAAATTAAATTGTTGTATTGATATCTTGTAATAATTGTTGTGCCGCATTATTGATTCGTTTACGACAAAATAAAAACTGTAATCGACCACCTCCAACTTGATACCATAAAATTGCAGAACGAACACAACCCAGTAGCGATGTTCTTACTTTAGCTTGCACTAGTGAGTTTTGTAAAAATTCTGGTTTACCTATAACTTTTATTTTGGTCGCTAAAGGACTAATAATATCGGAGTAGATCCCCGCTAATGAGTATGATAAATCTTCAATATTGCTATTAATGGTATCAATATTTGTATCAGGATAAAGACTTGCAATGCGTTTAAGTCGCTGATCGATCTTATCTAAAGCATCATTATTTTTTAATAATTTGCTGGTAATATTTAATGTACCAAAAAGATAACGAATAATTTCGATCTGCTCTTTCTGTCCAGAAGATAGCAATTGGATTAGTGTTTGTAATCCTGTTTTTATGTTTTCAAGTCCATCATAAACATCTGCTGTTGTTCTGGGCGAAGTTTCAAACACGCTTTTAATTGATCGTTCATAAAGTGAGTTACTGCATACCCCTGTATTGGCCAGTTGAGGAATTAATATCGCACTTTGAGCAACACCAGCAAGGGCTATAGCAATATGATGATATTTATTATTCATTCTAAAACTCCTTATTGCCCATAATTCTCTCTTCTATAATACCACCCCCAAGGCAAACTTCACCTTGATAAAAAACAGCGGATTGTCCTGGTGTTACGGCGGCAACAGGATGGGCAAAGATCACTTCAATTTTATCCTCAGATAAAGGATTTACACGGCAAATAATATCTTCTTGGCGGTAGCGAGTTTTTACCGTGCAATTAAATGGCTCAGTGATGACTTGTCTATTTACCCAATGCAATTGACTGGCAATTAATCCATTTGAAAATAGGGCAGGATGATCGTGTCCTTGCGCTACAATTAATTCATTATTGATAAGATCTTTATCAACAACATACCAAGGCGTATCATCGGCTTGTTTTAAACCACCAATGCCAAGTCCTTTACGTTGTCCTAATGTGTGATACATCAAACCTTGATGTTGACCAATGACTTTGCCATCCACGGTTCTGATAGGTCCTGATTTAGCCGGTAAATAGCGTGCGAGAAAGTCAGTAAATTTACGTTCGCCAATAAAACAGATTCCTGTTGAGTCTTTTTTGGCAGCAGTGGCTAAACCTAATTGTTTCGCTATTTCACGAACTTGAGGTTTTTCAAGCTCACCAACAGGGAAAAGGCTTTGATGAATTTGTGCTTCGCTTAGTGTGTAAAGAAAATAGCTTTGGTCTTTATTGTTGTCGATGCCTCGCAATAATTCGACTTTGCCATTGTGTTCACGTTTGCGCACATAATGTCCTGTTGCAATAAAATCTGCACCAAGATCTTCGGCTGCATATTCCAAAAATGCTTTAAATTTAATTTCTTTATTGCATAAAATATCGGGATTAGGGGTTCGACCTGCTTTATATTCAGATAAAAAATGTTCAAATACATTGTCCCAATATTCAGCGGCAAAATTGATTGTGTGTAATTTAATATTCAATTTATCACATACGGCCTGAGCATCAGCTAAATCAACTGATGCAGAACAATATTCTTCTGTGTCGTCTTCTTCCCAGTTCTTCATAAATAATCCAACAACTTGATAACCTTGTTGCTGTAATAAATATGCTGAAACAGAAGAGTCAACGCCGCCAGACATGCCGACAACAACTTTTTTGGATGAATTTAAATTTGGCATAATAACAAAATAATTAGACTAAAAAATTAGGTTAATTCTATCATATTTGGATAAAAAAGCATAAAGCTATACCAGTATCAATTTGGCTAATTCAGCAGAGCTTTTTGCAATATTTGGGCGTTCATAATATTTTAAACATTTTTAAACGTGATTTTTGTTCGATATTTGCGCGGAAAAAAACGAGTTTTTCTTTTTTGAGTCACTCATTCAATCATGAATAAGTGACTTTATTTACTATAGTTAATTTAGTTTTTTCAAAAGATAAACAACATGACCAATAATTTCAAAATCGAGTGGTGAATTCTTATCAACCATAATAGTTGGATATTTCGAATTGTCACATAATAAGGCTAAATTAGAACCTTGATTTTGAATTCGCTTTATACTGATTTGGTCATCGTACTGCACTGCATACAAATAACCATCAATAGGTTTGCAATATGTTTTATTAATGATAAGAATGTCATGGTTTGCGATTGTAGGTTCCATGCTATCACCTTTAGCCCATACCGCTGTTAGATCATCATTATGACAATCTTGATGTTTAAGTAAGCTCGTTTCGAAAGGAATAGATTGAATGTCGGCTAAAGAATTACTCGTTTTATTTAGGTTGTGGAAAGGTATATTTATTGATCCTCGATTTTGCGATTCACTTAACAATCTACATTCGCCTTTTCCTGTTGCTAACCACTCTATTGGAACTTCACACTTGTGCGCAATAATGGCCAAGCGATTAAGTGAAGGATAAGTTTTACCAGATAAATAATCTCGGATTACTGCTTCAGACATGCCTACTTTTTTAGCAAAAGCATTACCTGATAGTCCTTCTAATACTAATGTTAATCGATTTTTGAAATTTATTACTCCTGTGTTTATTAAAATCGACGTTTTTTCTTGCTCATTAAGTGTTTTAAAGTTCTTTTTGTTCATTTTCTATTCCATTTCATGTGTTTTTTTTGTTTTTGTAGTTTTGTTTCGTTTTTTTATATGTTATTCTCTGCCGGTAAATTCATATCAATTCAGCGTTGTAATACCGATAATCATTACAATAGCAAAAAAATTAACCAATAGAGGATCTCATAATGAGAGAACAAGATCAAGACTGGTCACCATCAAGAGTCGTGGGCGAAATTAAAATTAGAGGTGGAAATTTAAGAGCTTTATCGAGAGCAAGTGGATTACAAGCTGATACTTTAAGAAATGCACTATATCGTCATTGTCCTAAATACGAAAGAATTATTTCTGAATATTTACAAGTTCCGGTCGAAACTATTTGGCCTTCTCGTTATGCCCCAGCTGGAAAAAAATAGTTTACATAAAATTCTATAAAAAAGACGCCTTTGCAGGCGTCATTAAATTATTTTTTAGCTTGTTCTGCTGCTTTTACAATCGCTGCAAACGCATCGGCTTTTAGCGATGCACCACCGACTAATGCACCATCAATATCTGGCTGAGTAAATAACTCTGCTGCATTTTTATCATTTACTGAACCACCGTATTGGATGATAACTTGCTCAGCAACATTAACATCTTGTTTAGCAATATGTTCACGAATAAATTTATGTACAGCTTGTGCTTGCGCAGGCGTAGCTGATTTACCTGTACCAATTGCCCAAACCGGTTCATAGGCAATAACTGCACCATTAAATGCTTGTACACCTAATGCTTTGATAACCGCGTCAATTTGACGAGCACAAACCGCTTGTGTTTGTCCTGCTTCGTTTTCAGATTCTGTTTCACCAATACAAAGTACTGGCACAAGTCCTGCATCTTTTAACACGCCAAATTTTTTAGCAATATACTCATCTGATTCTTTATGATAAGTGCGTCGTTCAGAGTGCCCAATAATAACATGTGTTACACCAATTTCTTTTAACATGTTAGCTGATACTTCACCCGTAAATGCCCCTGAAAGATTCACATCTACATCTTGCGCACCTAAAATGATATTTGAACCGCCCAACTGATGTTTAACAAAATCAAGATAGACAACTGGTGGTGCTATAGCGATACTGCATTCAATATCAGTAGATAACTCATTTCGAAGTCCTTCTACTAAGTTTTTAGCCATATCAATGCTACCATTGAGTTTCCAATTCCCCATGACTAGTGGTTTACGCATAATTTTCTCCAACTTAAAGTTTAAAATAGTGTTGATTTTAGAATGAATTCGCTATAATGGTTTGCATTATACACCAAATATTTTGAGCTTGAGGAAAAATATGTCATTAGAAATTTTGAACCAATTAGAAAATAAAATTCAACATACTGTTAATACAATCACTGCTTTGCAACAAGAAATTGCAACATTAAAACAAGGTAATCAAGAGTTAGAACAATTAATTAATGATAGTTCTGACGAAATGAAAGCATTGCGAGACGAAAACGAAAAACTTAAACAAGATCAACAAATATGGCAACAACGTATTCAAACTTTATTAAGTAAAATTGGTGAAATTACACAATAAGTTGTTATATCTAATTGTTAACGCGACATATGTCGCGTTTGTTTTTGTTATTCATTAAAGTGATGGCGAAAATTATACACAATGCGTGAAGAGTTAAAATCATTATGGATTGCTCAAACTATTCATTTAATTGAACAAGAATCTGGGCGTTTTGCGGATCAAGACATTAATCGACAAGTAAGAGCTTCTCAAACTTCATCTATTAATCGCATTGTGATGCGTGCATTAATGTTGTCTAAAAAAAATGGCTTATTTTCAGCCCAACAGACATTATTACGGGCAGCAAATCTCTCTTTTATTATATTAATTTTTCTTTCTATTATTCTTGGTGCCTCATTGGCGTTAAGTGCCTTAAGTCAAAATCCGATTAATTTATATTGGGCGTTATTTAGTCTACTTGGCGTGCATTTAATTACCTTAGTGGTTTGGTTGATTTCTTTTTTCTTTTTTTCAAATTTGGGTGGCAGTATATTGGTTTACTGTTGGTTATGGTTAACTAAAAAATTTTCACAAAAAAAGACTGTACAACAACTTATTCCCGCTTTTGTTGAATTATTTGGTGGTCAAATTCGCTGGTTAATTGGTTTTGTGCTCAATCTTTTTTGGACTTTTATATTAACGAGTGCACTGGTGGTATTAGTTGTACTGTTTTCAACTGAACATTATCGTTTTGAATGGAAAACAACTTTATTAAGCTCTGCTACTATTGTTGATTTAACGCATTATTTAGGTTCGATACCTGCTTTAATTGGTTTTGCCATCCCTAATGATGATGTTATTCGGGCGAGTGAGCACGCATTAAATGCTGGTGATGCGCGTTTTGCTTGGGCAGTATGGTTATTAGGTGTATTTATTGTTTATGGCGTAGCTGTTCGATTTTTATGTATGATAGTTTGCGCTATTAATTGGTTGATTTGCAGTCGAAAAGTGAAATTGGACACAAAACATCCACATTTTCAGGTTTTAGCTAACGAGCTACAACCTATTTTAGTGAATGTAGAAGATGAAGATAAGCATGGTGAGCGTTCCACAAATTATTTACCTTATCACTATATTGAAAATGCAAAGGGATCTTTTTTAGTCGCAATTGATATCACTGAAAGCTGGACCCCACCAAATTCGGTTACGTTTTTAGGATTTTTAAATACGCGAGAACAGCGTCGCAACATTTTAGATTATTTGCAATTAACGCCAGCTAAGAAGTTATTGATTGCTATTGATACCGATAGAGCACCAGACAGAGGAATGTTAAATTTAATTAATCAGCTTATGAATAAATCACAGCAAAATCGCCTTTGGTTTATCAATAACGGTAAGCAAATGAAAAACTGGCAAGCTTTATCGCTACAATTAGCGACACCCACTTGGTTAAGTGAGGAGTTTTGACATGTTAACAACATTAAAATTAGCTGTAGTCGGTCATGCCAATGTCGGTAAAACGTCATTACTGCGGACTTTAATACATAATAGTCAATTTGGTGAAGTTTCAGATAAACCGGGAACCACAAGGAATGTCCAGTCCATTACATTACCTTTAGCAAATAATCAATCTATCATTTATTATGATACGCCTGGATTGGAAGACAGCTTAGCGTTGTACGATTATATTCATCAATTAACTGTCGATAGCGGTAAACTAGACGGGATCGATAAATTAACGATTTTTTTACAAAGCCCAGAAGCTGAAAATAGTTTTGATCAAGAAGCAAAAGTGATCCGACAATTGCTTAAAAGTGATGCGGCAATCTATGTTATAGACGTGCGCGAGCCTATTTTAGATAAATATCATGATGAGCTTGCAATACTCGCTAGTGGTGATAAACCAATGCTTGCTGTATTAAATTTTACTGCAAGCGAAAAAGAAAATGAAAAGGAATGGAAAAGATTACTCTCACGCGTAGGGATACATGCTATTATACGCTTTGACGCTATAGTTCCGCCCCTAGATGGCGAGGAACGATTATATAAAAGTCTTGCTTTATTGCTCGAACCTGCCAAAAAGATCTTAGATCAATGGTTAGATCAAATTGCACAAATGCGACAATCTCGTAATCAAAATGCTAATTTGATTATTGCTGAAGCACTTGTTGATGTTACTGCCTTTTATAAGATGGCAAAAATTGATGATCAGCAAGCAATTGCTCAAATGCAAGATCAAGTTAGAAAGCGCGAGCAATTGGCAGTAAATGAATTGTTGAAAATTTATCAATTTAATTCTGATTTAGAGCGTTTTGAGGCTTTACCTTTAATAAAAGGGCGCTATAATGCAGATCTATTTAATATTGATGCATTAAAACGAATGGGTGTGCATTTGACAAAAGGTTTTGTGTCAGGTGCAACTATAGGGGCAAGCATAGATTTAGCCACTGGTGGAATTACGCTTGGCTCAGCTGCTTTAATAGGAGCAGCAGTAGGCAGTATAATGCAAACTGCCAAACATTATGGTTCTAGAATGCGGTATCAGCTTTCTGGTTATAGTAAACTAAGTGTTGATGATGTTATTATTTGTTTTCTTTCTTTACGACTGCTTAGTCTGAAAGAAAGTTTAAATCATCGCAGCCATGCGAACACTTATCCTATAAAGTTGTCAAAATTAGAACAACAAGAGTGGGAAAAAGGTGTGTTGCCAAAAGAGCTAAAAATAGCAAGACGCTATTCGCAATGGTCGACTTTAAATAAAGGAACAAAAAGAAATGACAAAAAAAGACAATCGACGATCAAGCATGTTGCCGAACAACTTTTTTAGTGTGAAGAAGCGATTTTTAATAACGACTTTGCTTTTTTCTCTTTTTATGTTATTTGGATGTAGTACAAGTCAAGGGCAGGTATCAACGAAAACCACTAAACCTGACCCGCAAATGTTAGCAAAGATTGAATCTCACTATAAAAAATGGCAAAAAACCCCGTACCGGTTCGGTGGAACGACATTATCTGGTAGCGATTGTTCTGGTTTAGTTGTTAATTTTTTCAAAAATAAACTTTCTAAGACATTGCCTCGAAGTGCATCAGCTCAAGCTCAGTTAGGTTATAAAGTTACTCAACCTAAAGCAGGTGATTTAGTATTCTTTAAAACTGGTCGTAGCCAAAGTGGTCTACATGTTGGTATTTATTATGCTGATGGTAAATTTTTACATGCATCGACATCTAAAGGTGTAATTTATTCTAGTTTAAATGAAGATTATTGGAAAAAACATTATTGGATGACGCGTCGCTTAACAGATGGTTAGTCAAATCAATTGATTACAAATTAATTAAAAAGCTCTCTAAGTTAACTGATTTAGAGAGCTTTATTATTTTTGATAGTTGCTAATTAAATCTTACCCTGTTCTTTCAATTCACGCATTACATTAGCTACATAAAGCATTTCACCTGGTGTTCCAAGTGATATTCGACACCAGTTTGTAGCCGGTGCAAAATCTCTACCGATTAATATAAATTTTTGTTTCATCAATTCTCGATATTCATTCAAATTAATCGGTGTTTGGTGAAATATAAAGTTTGTTTCTGATTTAAGATAATGTAGCCCAAGGTCTGATAATGTTTTTTCCATAATTTCCCGCGATACATCAACCGCTTTTTTGGAATAAGTCAGATATTGTTTATCTTTCATCGAAGCCAAAGCAGCACAAACACCACAATAATTCAGTTTTTCACCAGCGACATATTGTGAAATATTTTTTATGTGAACTTCGCTACTAACAACATAACCAACACGTAATCCCGCCATTGCATGTATTTTTGAAAATGTCTTGAGTAATACAATGTTTTCGTAACCTTGATTAATAAAATTATCAGCAGATTTGAAAGTTGGGTCATTAACAAATTCGGCATATGCTTCATCAAAAATGAAAATAGTATTGTTAGGTTTGCTCGCTATCCATGATTCAATTTCAGGTAAACCAAAAACAGTAGACGTTGGATTATTAGGATTAACTAAATAAACAATTGAGAATCCTTGATAAGCTTCAACGGCTTTTCTTAACCCATTGATATCAATTTTCCAGTCATTTAAACAAGGTACTTTGGTTATTTTCAAATTAAAAATTTTAGCAAATTGTTCACCATCACTGTAGGTAAGTTCAGGTATAACTAGCTGAGTATTAGGTTTTACAAAAGCAGCGATGGTACTTCTAATACCTTCAGATGAACCGGCAGTCAAGAGTATCTGTTTTTCACTGACATTATGATGTTCTGCTATTGACTGACTTAAAATGGGCATCTCCGCTTTAGCATAGCGGTTAGCTTTAGGAACCGCATCAATTGCTGCTTGTTTGGCTGAAGGTGACATACCTAAAGCATTTTCATTAAAGTTAAGTCTTACCGGATTATTTACATCAGGTGTAACAACTGTATCAAGCATAGGCAATGAAAAAGCGATCGATTTTTGCACTTCTTGAGCATAGGCTTTGGACAGTAATTGATTTATTGATAAACCTGCAATTGCCGCACCAGAGAATGTTAATAAACTTCGACGGCTGATATTTAAATTTGCATCCATTATTCACCTCACCATTAGTTGATCTTCTGTCGGTAATAGTTTGATGCAATATTTATACCAGTTTCGATTGCCGATTATGTAATGCTTAATTTTGCTATATAAGTCAAGAACATTTGTATTTATTGCATTGGTGAGTGTGAGTAGGGGAAATGTTGAAATGCACTTTATTGGTGCTTTTTTGCACAATTAAATCTTTTTTTAAATACTGCGCTTATTTAACAATGATAAATAAGCACAGTTAATTTTGGTTAACCTTGATAAGATTAGTTAACTATCAGCAGGCGTTTCAATATCTGAATAGGTTGATAACATCTGCAAAAACTTATACTTCGAGTTAACCATTTTTGTTGAACGTTCATGTAAAGTATTCGCGACAGCAGGCTCTAATGTTTCTAATCGTCGGAATCGTTGTTCTTTCAATAGGATATCTGACAATGATTCACTATTTGGTGATTTAGAGTCTAATACTAATCCGGGTTTTCCTTCTGCTACGCGGCGTGGATCATAACGGTAAAGCGGCCAGAATCCAGATTTGACTAAATCTTTCATCTGTTCATGTGATTTAGCCAGATCATAACCATGTTCTTCACAAGGACTATACGCGATAACAAGTGAAGGTCCATCATAGGCTTCGGCCTCTTGTAACGCTTTAAGTGTCTGATTGAGTTGAGACCCTAATGCTATTTGCGCAACATATACATGACCATACATCATTACGCTTATGCCTAAATCTTTACGTGCTTTGTGTTTCCCTAGATCGGCAAATTTAGATACTGCACCCATTGGTGTTGCCTTCGATTGCTGACCACCTGTATTTGAGTAGCATTGTGTATCTAATACTAAAATATTGACGTTATCAGTTAAGCTCATTACATGATCAAGCCCACCAAAGCCAATATCATAAGCCCAACCATCGCCACCAATAGCCCATACTGACTTATCAATTAAATAGTCTGCATCTTGCATTAATTCATTTGCTTCAATCGAATCCATGTGTGCTAATTGTTCACGTAATATAGCAATTTGTGCGCGTTTATCTGCAATTGAAACATCTGCTGATTGCAAGGCTAGGGTAATTTCGGGGGAGATTTCACCGCCAACATGCTCCAATAATCGTAAAACGCGTTTTTTATGTTGATCATAAGTAATACGGTAACCTAAAGCAAATTCAGCATTATCTTCAAATAATGAGTTAGCCCAAGCGGGTCCACGACCACTACGATCGGTAGTATAAGGGGTAGAAGGTAAATTCCCACCATAAATCGATGAACAGCCGGTTGCATTGGCAATGGCTAAATGATCACCATATAGCTGGGTTAACAATTTAATATAAGGTGTTTCACCACAGCCTGCACATGCTCCCGAGTATTCAAATAGCGGTGTTAGCAATTGTGATGTACGGATATCAATACGTTCAAGTGTTTTGATATCACGATCTGGTAACGCCGAGAAATAGTCATAATTGGTTCGCTGGGTATCGAGGTTTTCAATACGCGGACGCATATTAATTGCTTTAATATCGAAGTTATTTCGATCTCGGGCTGGACAAACTTCAACACATAAATTACAACCAGTACAATCTTCAGGTGCAACTTGCAATACATAGCGTTGACCTTTCATGTCGCGTGCTTTAACTTCGAGCGAGCTAAGCGACTCAGGTGCATTAATCATATCATCTGGTGCTACAACCTTAGCTCTAATGGCTGCATGTGGACAAGCTACCGCACAATGGTTACATTGTGTGCAAAGCTCGGGTTGCCAAATAGGTATCTCTTCAGCAATATTACGTTTTTCCCATTTTGTTGTTCCGGTTGGCCAAGTGCCATCAGGGGGAAAAGCCGATACCGGCAAGCTATCACCAAGTCCTGCTAGCATTGTTGCTGTAACCATTTTAACAAAATCAGGTGCGTTATATGGCACAATAGCTGGGCGTGATGTGCTACTTTCATCAACACAACTTAATGGGATTTGTTCAAGTGATGCGATAGCTAAATCAAGCGCTTTCCAGTTATTTTCAACTAATTCTTGCCCTTTACTACTGTAACTTTTGGCAATGACTTCTTTCAATTGAGCAATACTGAAGTCATTTTTAAATATTTCTGAAAGATGAAAAAAAGCAGCCTGCATTACGGTATTAATTCTTGCACCTAAGTTACATTCACGTGCTATTTTAGCTGCATTAATGATATAAAAGTGCGCTCTTTTTTTAATTAATTGTATTTGAACTTCTTTCGGTAAGCGATGCCAAATTTCATCTTTACTATAAGGGGTATTGAGTAAAAAAATACCATCATCTTTAAGTTTTTCAACAATCTGATATTTATCAATAAATTGATCTTGATGACAACCGATAAAGTGTGCACTCGTAATTAAATAAGGTGAGTCTATCGGTTCTAAATTAACACGTAAATGAGAAGTCGTTAAGCCACCGGCTTTTTTAGAGTCATAAACAAAAAATCCCTGAACATAAAAGGGCGAACTATCCCCAATAATTTTGATATTATTTTTTGTTGCCGAAACTGTGCCATCACTGCCAAGCCCATAAAATAGTGCTTCAAGAGCAGATTTTTGAGGAATAGACTTTTCAGGTAAGGTTAAAGATAAACCGGTAATATCATCATAGATACCCACAGTAAAACGAGGGCGAGGGTTTTCTAATTGCAGTTCTGTAAAAATAGCGAGAACACAGCAAGGATCAAACTCTTTTGATGATAAACCATAACGTCCACCAATGATTTTAGGTATATTGCTTCGTTCACCTTGACTAAAGCTTTCTGCAAAAGCTGTCATTACATCTAAATAAAGTGGTTCAGCTTGAGCACCTGGTTCTTTAGTTCTATCTAACACCGCAACTTTTTTAACACTAGTAGGAATAACTTCCAGAAAATGTTTGGCGGAAAAAGGGCGATATAGTCTAACAATTACCACACCCACTTTTTCATCGTTTTTATTCAAGTAATCAACGACTTCTTTACTAGTACTTGCACCCGAACCCATGATAACTATTACTCGCTCAGCATCATGAGCACCATAATATTCGAATGGCTGATACTTTCGACCTGTTTGTTGTTCAAAAGCGTCCATCGCATCGACAACATGCTGATAAGTGTTATTGTAATAAGGATTGACTGCTTCACGGCATTGGAAAAAGGTATCTGGATTAGCTGATGTACCTCGTATAGCCGGTTTATCCGGTGTTAAAGCTCGAGAACGGTAAGCTTTAATGGCTTCATGTGGTAAAAGCTGATGGATATCTTCGTCAGTCAATGGATAGATTTTATTGACCTCGTGTGAGGTTCTAAACCCATCAAAAAAATGTACAAATGGTACTCGACTGTTAAAGGTTGCCATTTGCGCGATTAACGCTAAATCTTGTGCTTCTTGTACCGAGCTTGAGCAAAGCATCGCAAAACCAGTTTGTCTGATTGACATCACATCGGAGTGATCACCAAAAATTGATAGAGCATGAGTAGCAACGGTACGCGCAGCAACATGTAATACAAATGGTGTTAGTTCCCCAGCAATTTTATACAGGGATGGAATCATGAGTAGCAAACCCTGCGATGAGGTGAATGAGGTAGCTAATGCTCCCGTCATCAACGCACCATGCACAGTTGAAATCGCGCCTGCTTCAGATTGCATTTCAACCACTTTAGGGATATCCCCAAACACGTTAGGTTTATTGAATTCAGCCCATGTACTAGCTTGTTCTGCCATTGATGAACTTGGTGTTATTGGATAAATAGCAATGACTTCGTTTGCACGATAAGCGACGGAAGATACCGCACTATTAGCATCTGATATGATCATTAAAAAACCTTGTATTCTAGAGTATTATGACATTACTTAGTTATAATAATTAGTATTATTGTACCAGAAAGTAAGATAGCTTTTAGTTATTTTTATGTTAAATTTTTTGTTTAACTCTTTGAATTTTTGAGTGACTGAAATTGATATTAATATAGTTGAAAATTTAAAAAAGGGCATAATTAATCAATCAAATAGGCAATAAAAAATAACTGTTAGTGATTTATCAACATAACGATAAAATCTTCTAATAATAAAGATGTTTTTCTATTAGATTCTACCGATTACTTATTATTATCCAACCTTTATGGTTGGATAATAATAGTGTTAACCACTTGGCTATTTTATTATTACACGTTCGTTTGACGTTGAGTGTTTGATTTCACCCAGTAACCAAGCCTTTTCACCTTGATTATTAAGTAGGGTAATGGCTCTATCAGCAAGTGATTTGGGTAGCGCAATTATCAATCCAACTCCACAGTTAAATGTTCGGTACATTTCGTGGCGATCCACATTACCCGCCTGCTGTAGCCAATTAAAGATCGCTGGCCATTGCCAACTGTTTTCATTAATTATCGCTTGAGTATTATCGGGCAGAACGCGTGGAATGTTTTCCCAAAATCCACCACCAGTGATATGTGCTATGGCATGCACATCAATTTGCGCAATTAAGTTTAGAATCGATTTTACATAGATTTTTGTTGGTGCAAGTAAGTGATCGGCAAGCGTTTTGTCTTCTAATTGTGTCTTTGCTGGATTTACCCCACTCACTTCGATAATCTTCCGTACCAGCGAATAGCCATTGGAGTGTGGCCCACTCGATGCTAAAGCAATTAACGCATCACCATCTTGTACTTTGCTGCCATCAATCATTTCCGTTTTTTCAACAACACCAACACAAAATCCCGCTAAGTCATAATCATTACCATGATACATGCCCGGCATTTCAGCTGTTTCACCGCCAACTAATGCACAACCAGCTTGTTTACACCCTTCAGCAATCCCTGTTACAACGGTAGTTGCCACATCAACGTTGAGTTTACCTGTGGCATAATAATCAAGGAAGAAAAGTGGCTCAGCACCTTGTACAATAAGATCATTAACACACATTGCAACTAAATCAATGCCAATTGCGTCATGTCGATTTAAATCCATGGCTAGACGGAGTTTAGTACCAACGCCATCTGTTCCAGATACTAAAATAGGTTCTTTGTATTTTTGCGGAATTGCACATAGTGCACCAAATCCGCCTAACCCCCCCATGACTTCTGGGCGTTTAGTCGCTTTTACTACTGATTTGATTCGATTAACGAGTTCGTTACCGGCATCAATATCAACGCCAGCATCTTTATAACTTAGAGAGTTGTTATTTGACACGAGAAGTAATCCTTACAATAGAAAAATTGCTGATATTTTAGCAAGGAAGCAATTGAATGGCGATCTATAATTATATGAAATAACCAATTAATTAACATAATTAATTGGCTTCAAACCAACTTTCTAGAATGATAATCGCTGATGTTGCATCAACATGCCCCTTTTCAAGAGCTTTATAACCGCGAGAAGCAAAAATATGAGATTTAGCTTCAACGGTAGATAGCCGTTCATCTTGCAGATGGACTTGATAACCAAACATACCATGCAAACGATTAGCGAATTTACGTGCTCGAGCAGTTAACGGTTGTTCAGTCCCATCCATGTTAAGTGGTAAGCCTACAACCAAATAGTCAGGTTTCCACTCATTTAAAATTTTTTCAATTGCTTGCCAATTCGGAATACCATCACGCGCTTTAAAAGCGCATAATGGATTTGCTGTTTTGGTAATATCTTGCCCAATCGCAGCGCCAATGCTCGCGGTTCCAAAATCAAATGCAATTATTGTTGCCATTTATTATGCATTTCCCATTTGGTGCGAAATCGTATTTATGTTAATACCGAGTGATTGCGCTGCTTTTTGCCAACGATCTTCAATTGCGGATTCAAAAATAATTTTTGGATCAACATCTGTCACTAACCAATCATTACGTGCTACTTCAGCTTCTAATTGCAGTGACTGCCACCCGGAATAACCCAACGCTAAAAACATATCTTTAGGTTGCTCGGGTGAACCGATTGATTTAAGTAGATCAAGCGATGTAGTAATCATTACATCATCCGAAATTTTTATGCTAGAGGCGAAGCCTTGCTGGGGGGTATGCAAAATAAAACCTTGTTCTTCAGCGATAGGTCCACCAGCGAAAACAGGATGTTCAAGTTCAGCACAGTTTTTACTTGCAGTAATTTCAAGTCGAGTTAATACTGCGGCTACATTAAGATCTTGTATTGGTTTATTAATAACAATCCCCATTGCCCCATCACGATTATGTTCGCAAATATATACAACAGATCGGCTAAATGTTGGATCATTGATAGTTGGCATTGCCACAATAAAATGATTTTTTAGATTCATATGCTCACATTTCTATAATTTATAATGCACATTTGCCAATTTTTACATGATGTTGGATATCACAACGCATCAATAATTCAGGCTCGTTACTCTCTTCATTGATTGATTCGTTGATAATTTCAAATTGTTGCGATAAAAAAAAGTTAATTGCAGAACTATTTTTCTTATAAACATGTATTAGTAACTCACTATGGCGTTGCTTAGCTTTTTCAACTAGTGCTTTACCAATGCCTTGTCCACGATATTCAGGTACAACAAATAGACCCGAGATGTAATTTTCGGTTACGCCAATGAAACCTTTAACACCGTTAAGATCTTGTACATAGACCGTTGACATCGGAATTAACATTTTGACAATATCATAATTTTGTTTAAAAAATTGCGGATCAATAAAGCTATGTGCTTGTTGGTTTCCTTCAAGCCATATATTCATCACTGTATCTAAATCTTTACTTTGAAATTCTCTAATCATTTTTTTGCTCTACTTATTTAATCGACGTTCAATCGCATCCATTAACATACCGGTAATAGAAAGTTCTGGGTTTTCAGCTTCAATCTCACGTACACATGTTGGACTTGTGACATTGATTTCAGTTAGTTTATCACCAATAATATCTAAACCAACAAATAGTAAACCTTTTTGTTTTAAAACTGGAGCGATGCTTTTAGCAATCAGCCAATCACTTTCACTTAATGCTCTAACTTCCCCATGTCCACCGGCAGCAAGATTACCTCTGGTTTCGCCTTTTTGCGGGATTCTGGCTAAACAATAAGGAACGGGTTCACCGTCGACAACTAAAACTCGTTTATCACCGTCTTTAATAGCCGGTATGTAGGTTTGAGCCATGCAGTAACGGCTATTATGTTCTGTAAGTGTTTCAATAATTACCGTGACATTAGGATCGCCCGCTTTTATTCTGAAAATCGAGGCACCGCCCATACCATCAAGGGGCTTTAAAATAATATCGCCGTATTCTTGATAAAACGATTTTAGTTGATTGGTTTGACGGGTAACGAGTGTTTTTGGCGTAAATTCAGCAAACCACGCAGTGAATAACTTTTCATTACAATCTCGCAAACTTTGTGGTTTATTTACTACCAGTACACCTTTTGCTTCAGCCCGTTCGAGAATATAAGTTGCATAGATAAATTCAGTATCAAATGGTGGGTCTTTTCGCATCAATATTACGTCGAGTTCACTTAATGGCAGAGTTTGTTCATCTCCCATATCAAACCAGTGAGAATAGTCGTTATGAACGGTTAAAGTACGAGTGGTTGCATAAGCTTCACCGTTTAGTAAGAACAGGTCGTTCATCTCCATATAAAAAAGTTGGTAGCCTCGTTTTTGTGCTTCATCTAACATGGCAAAACTGGTGTCTTTTTTTATTTTTATTTGGCTAATTGGATCCATTACAATACCAAGCTTAATCATGGTAACTCCTTACTGATTTTTATTGGTTTTACTAATACGATATTACGTTGTGCGATTTTATACCGTTTATAAGGTATGTTTGAAACATTATTGATAAATGGTGTTATAAAATAGCATTTAAATATGCTGGCAACTATCATACTCGTTACTCAATGAGATGCAAATAAACATTTATTATCACGCTTTTTTATTGATTATCCCAAATCACCAAAACGAACTTGTAATGCAGTTATGGCTGTTAGCGCTGCTGTTTCGGTGCGTAAAACTCGTGGACCGAGTAATAGGTCAGTAAAATGATATTGATGAGTCAAATTTATTTCGTCATCTGAAAGCCCACCTTCAGGACCAATAAGTAGATTAAGGGTGTTATGTTTGCAAGATAATTGGTTAATACCTTGCTTAGCTTTAGGGTGAAGATTAAGTTTTAGCCCGTCAGTTAAATTTGCACACCAATTTTCTAATTTCATAACTGGATTTATTTTAGGAATAATATTACGTCCACATTGTTCACAAGCAGAAATCACGATTTTTTGCCATTGTTGGACTTTTTTTTCCAGCCGTTCTTCATCGAGTTTGACTCCACAACGTTCAGAAAGTAAAGGTGTAATACTTGCAACACCTAGTTCGACTGATTTTTGGATAGTAAACTCCATTTTTTCGCCACGAGACATGACTTGTCCTAAATGGATATTTAAAGGTGATTCACGATCATCTAAAATCAAAGCTTTTGTTGTTACCTTTACAGATTTTTTATTAATCTCGTGTATGATAGCGGGCAAAATATGGTTTGAACCATCAAAAAGGGTAATCTCTTCACCGACTTTCATTCTTAAAACACGAATAAGATGATTGAACGCGTCATTATTTAATTCTATTAGGCTATTTTGGGCTAGAGGGTAAGGTTGAAAAATTCGGGTCATAATGTTCGTTATTTAATATTATTTGCAATAAATTATAGCGTAAATTCTCAATATTCGGTAATCTCTATTTTTACGCAATTAAGCTTTCGGAATTTGAGATAATGAGTGTACAGAGCAAAGATAGGGTATTGATTGAAGGATTAACCACATTAGCAACGATTGGCGTATATGAGTGGGAAAAAACCATCAAACAAAAACTAATACTTGATCTAGAAATGGCGTGGGATAATCAACCTGCTGGCGAAAATGATGATGTTGCACTTTGTTTGGATTACTTTAAAGTGAGTCAAGCTGTAACAAATTTTATCACTTCAACCGCATTTGAATTAATTGAAAGTGTTGCTGAGCGTGTTGCACAATTAGTCATCCAGCAATTTGCTGTTAAATGGATAAAAATCAAAGTCTCCAAACCAAGCGCAATTGCCAATGCAACTAATGTAGCGGTTGTGATTGAACGGACATCTCGTTTTTAATAACATAAGTATAGATTTTATTATGAACAATATACATGATGCCATTTCTAATCAATGCCATCGAACCGCAAAAGGTTTTCAAAATGAACAACCATTTAAAATAAAATTACGGGATATTTGGCGTTGGCATCGACAACGAAAAGTTTTACCACCAAAAATGGGGTACGATGCATTTAGACAAACGTGGTGTGAAAATATAGATTTAACGTTGAGCGGTGACCGCGTATGGTGGATAGGGCATTCAACAACATTAATTCGCTTAAATAACAAAATAATATTGACTGATCCTATTTTTTCACAGCGAGCATCACCCTTACAATGGATGGGACCTAAACGTTTAACCCCTGCTGCAATAAGTATTGATAAGCTTTCTCAGCTTGATTTTATTGTTATTTCGCATAATCATTATGATCATCTAGATTTTACTAGTATAAAAAAGCTTATTGTACGGTTTGCTAATGTTACCCTGCTTGTTCCGCTAGGATTGAAAACTAAATTAATCAAATGGGGAGCAAAGAATGTAATAGAATTGGATTGGTGGGATTCAATTAATATCAATGATATTACGTTTACTGCTACGCCGGCTCAGCATTGGAGTAAGCGGGGCCTATTTGATACCAATAAAGTATTATGGTGTGGTTGGATGATGCAGTCTAATTGTGATGGCTTAACTAAGACAGTTTATTTTATGGGCGATACCGGATATTCACCCAGTTTAAAAAAAATTAATGAACGTTTTAGCAAAATTGATTTAGCCTTAATTCCAATAGGTGCTTATGCGCCAAGGTGGTTTATGCAATCACAGCATATCGATCCAGCGCAAGCAGTGCAGTTATATGATGAACTTAATTGTCAATCTGCCATAGCTATTCATTGGGGAACATTTGAATTAGCCGATGATCCATTAGATGAGCCTCCTGAATTATTAAGCTCACTTAAGCACTCGCGTCAGTTTTATTTATTGAAAATAGGCGGTAGTTTAGCTATTAATCCCGAGAATTATGAATTAAAATAATATTAATCAACAATAATATGAATAAATTAAAAAAAGCCATTGGCCTAGAATATTGAGGAAACATATGAAATCTAATCTTATTGCATTGTCCTGCTTAGTAATGAGTTTAACTTTAGTTGGTTGTGGTGGCAAAAATGATGAAGGCAAAAAATACCATTGGTCAAAAGCACATGGCGTTTTAGAAGATTGCCGTGGTGTGATGAATAAATCACAACAGTGTGAAACTAACGGTAATAATCAACAATATTTGTTTCAAATAGATAGGTATTAATATGAGTGCTTGGCTCATTTATGCATTATTGTCGGCAATTTCGGCTGCTTTTGTCGCTATTTTAGGTAAAATTGGTTTACAGCATCTTGATGCCAACACCGCAACTGCTATTCGTGCAATTGTAATGGCTATCTTCTTAGTGGGCGTTGTGGTAGTACAAGGTAAACTGAACTTGATTAGTACTTTTTTGAACGACAAAAAAGCGTTATTTATCATTGCACTTAGTGGTATTGCTGGCGCTTTATCTTGGTTGTTTTATTTTATGGCAATCAAAGAGGGCAAAGTATCTCAAGTTGCCCCTATAGATAAGCTGAGTGTCGTTTTTGCTGTTATCTTTGCCGTCATTTTATTTGGTGAAAAAATTTCCTTTCTTGCCAGTATCGGCGTTTTAATGATTGCCGCTGGTGCAATTTTAGTTGCACTATTTTAGTAGTGCATTAAATAGCTCAACGGTAACAAGTTCGCCTTTTTTAACATTGCCCCGTTCTTGTTCAAGCAAAATAAAGCAGTTAGCGCTATTGAACGATTGTGTTATGTGTGATCCTTGTTGACCTGTTGTGGTGACGGCTAACTCACCTTGATCATCAATGTATAGTTTGCCGCGTTGAAAATCCATCCGGCCGATACTTTTTTTCAAATCACAGGCAGTTTTGACGGTAAAAGATGTATTGATCGATAAGCGTTGTTGTCCACCCAACATTAAAATTATTGGTTGAACTAATTGATAAAAAGTCACTAATGTTGAGACCGGATTACCCGGTAATCCACAAAATAATGCATCGCCAATTTTACCTAGTGCAAAGGGTTTTCCGGGTTTGATGGCAATTTTCCAAAAATCAATTTCGCCCAATTGTTCTAAAGCTATTTTGGTATAATCGGCATCACCAACCGATACTCCACCACTTGTAATGATTAAATTAGCTTGTTTAGCGGCATTAGATAACGCCTGTTTGATTTGCATGGGATCGTCAGGAATAATACCTAAGTCGATAATTTCGCAATTTAGTTTTTGTAATAATAATCTTAAGGTGAAACGGTTACTATCATAAATACTAGTGTTATTAGATAAAGGCTCACCAATAGAGGTTAATTCGTTACCAGTAGAAAAAATAGCTACTTTCAATTTTTTAAATACGGTAAGTTGATTAATTCCTAGCGTTGCAAGGGTTGATAGGGTTGGTATGGTTAATTTAGTGCCACACTCAACGGTGATAGCATCTTTTTTTATGTCTTCTCCACATCGACGAATGTTATCACCGCTTTTTATTTCATTTAAAAATGTAATTCCTAAATCCGATTTTTCGGTTTGCTCTTGCATGACAACTGCATCTGCATCATTAGGTAAGGCCGCACCTGTCATAATTCGTAAACATGTGCCTTTTGGCCAATGAAGATTGTCAATATCATCGCCTGCATAAATAACGCCTGCTACTGGTAGAGGTTTTGACTGTTTAATATCTGATAATCTTACCGCATAACCATCCATGGCTGAATTATCAAAGCTTGGCACATTCATTGGCGATATTACCGGTTTTGCCGTTATCCGATCGAGGGAGTCAAGCAAACTCACTTGCTCACAATTGGGTAATTTTACGGATGATATGGCTTGCAGAATTTTTTGTTTGGCTTGTTCAAAAGTGAGTAGCATAAAAATGAGCCTTGCTTAAATTTAAAAATCCATTTTGTTATAACTAACAAGTAGAGTTAACTAGTAAATAGCTTTTAATAAAACATGATTTGTTATCAATTTATGGTTAAATTCGTTTAACAAATCGCCGCCTAATGGCGACGATATAAGCAGGATTAGACATTAAATAAGAAATTCATAATGTCACCATCTTGTACGACATAATCTTTACCTTCAGAGCGCATTTTACCTGCTTCTTTTGCGCCTTGTTCACCACCATATTTAATAAAATCATCAAAAGCGATAGTTTGTGCGCGAATAAAGCCTTTTTCAAAGTCGGTATGAATTTTACCGGCTGCTTGTGGGGCGGTATCCCCGACCGAAATCGTCCATGCACGAACTTCTTTAACACCCGCTGTAAAATAGGTTTGTAAATTAAGTAAGCTGTAGCCTGCGCGAATGACTCGATTAAGCCCTGGTTCAGTTAAACCAAGGTCTTGCATAAATTCATCACGATCGGCATCATCAAGTTCGGCTAATTCTGCTTCAATAGCTGCACAGACCGGTACCACTACTGATTTTTCTTGAGCAGCTATAGCTTTAACTTTTTCTAAATACGGGTTATTTTCAAAACCATCTTCATTTACATTAGCAATGTACATAGTTGGTTTTAACGTTAAAAAACTTAGGTATTTAATTGCTTCGAGTTCTTCTTTACTTAAGTCTAAAAGTAATAATTTTTTCCCTTGCTCTAAATGTGGTAAACATTTTTCAAGGATTTCTAACTCAAATTTGGCATCTTTATCACCGCCTTTAGCTCGTTTTTGTACACGAGTTATCGCACGTTCACAGGCTTCAAGATCGGAAAGTGCTAGTTCAGTATTGATAATTTCGATATCTTCTGCGGGATCAATCTTACCAGCAACATGGATAATATTGTCGTTTTCAAAACAACGAACAACATGACCAATAGCTTCAGTTTCGCGAATGTTAGCTAAAAATTGATTACCCAAACCTTCACCTTTTGATGCGCCTTTCACTAAACCGGCAATGTCAACAAACTCCATCGTTGTGGGTAAAGTGCGCTGTGGTTTAACAATTTTAGCCAATTCATCTAAACGTGGATCGGGCATAGGTACAACACCAGTATTGGGTTCAATTGTACAAAATGGAAAGTTAGCTGCTTCAATACCTGCTTTAGTTAATGCGTTAAAAAGAGTTGACTTGCCAACATTTGGTAGTCCGACAATACCACATTTAAATCCCATACTTTTAATTACCTTTTATTCTAAAATAGCTTGAAAATAGAGGCTAATTATATACTAAATCGTGCCGATTGTGCCAATGTTCTTAGTGTTGAATGCAAAGTTAACAAAATTATTCGGAGGTTTATTTAATAACCGTGCTTTAGTTGATTGCAACAAGCAAGACCTATATCGCTATTTGTTTATGGTTAATTCTCAACAGTTAAACCGAGTTGATAAAGTTGATTTTTTTTAAGCCCATAAATTTCAGCTGTTATGGCAGCCGCTTTTTTTAGCGGTAACTCTTTTTGCAATAATTTTAAGGTATTAATCACGTTTTCATCGATATCCTCATCGCTTTTAGTGTGACCTTCAACAATCAAAACAAATTCGCCTTTTTGACGATTAGTATCTTCATTCAACCAATTAATTAACTCTGCAATAGGGTAACTGACTATGGTTTCCCAAGTTTTAGTCAGTTCTTTGGCAAGCACAATCATTCTTTCATGACCAAATACAGTTTGCATATCGTGTAATGTATCTAACAAGCGATGCGTCGATTCATAAAAAATCATTGTGTGTGATTGATTAACTAATTTAACCAAACTATCTTGCCGTGCTTTCGTTTTAGCCGGTAAAAATCCTTCATAACTGAATTTATCAGAAGGAAGACCTGCAACCGAGAGCGCAGCAATTGCTGCACAAGCGCCAGGAATAGGCACGACTTTAATATCATTTTCACGACAAGCTTTAACTAAATGATAGCCTGGATCATTAATTAACGGTGTACCCGCATCGGATATTAATGCGATGGATATTCCTGATTTAAGTTTTTCAATCAAAATTTGGGCTTTTTGCTGTTCATTATGATCGTGTAAAGAAAACAGTTTAGCTTTAATCGCTAAATGTTGTAAAAGTAAACCACTATGGCGGGTGTCTTCAGCTGCAATAAGATCAACACTTTTAAGTGTTTCAATTGCTCTTAGGGTAATATCATCCAGATTACCGATAGGGGTTGCAACAATATATAGAGTCATTATGTTAAGTCACATTCAATTTTGGTTGAAAAATACGATAAATATACTATACGAACTAGCATTTTATTGTATATACTCACCACTTTCAAAATAAATCCTATTTAGGATCGAATAATTGATTAATTCAATGTTGGTAAGATATTAATCATATGTAGGGCAATCAACGATATTGTTGAACAACAAATGGTATTTTTGTGCTAAATTAATAGCTAGAAAGTAGAAATTAAATCGAACAATATTCACTACTTTGATTATGACATTGGAACAGCATAATAAATAATCAATATAATAGCTTTTTACGATAAAAGCGATAAAATATGCACATAAAAAATATATGAATGAAGGGTGTTGCTTTGAAAAAGATTCTTACATTAAGTTGTTTAAGTTTATTGATTGTGGCTTGTACACAGTCAAATCCTGCTGAAATTGAAGATATTTCTGATTCATCATCAAGTAATGGTGTGACACAGGGTTATAAAAAACCACCAGCTAATATTTCAACCGGTGGTAGAATATCAACGCCTGTGAGTTCTCCAACAACTTATTCGACGCCTTCATCAAGACCTGTTACTACAACCACAACCAGTGTTCATAATAATGTTTTAACGACTAATGAACGAACCGTTTATAACCGTAATTATGATGAAATTCCTAAAGGTGGTTACAAAGGCGATACCTATACAGTTAAACGTGGTGATACACTATTTTATATTGCATGGGTAACGGGGAATGATTTCCGATCTTTAGCAGCTAAAAATAATATTAAAGAGCCTTATGCTGTCAATGTTGGGCAAGTACTCGATGTGAGTGGCGGCACAACAGTTGTAACACAAACACAAACACAAAAGACAACATCTAATCATACTCCTTCTATGGTTTATATGGATGATGATAAGACTACCGCAGCGGCACAAGCCAAAACTAAACCGGTAATGACAACAACCACTACCACGACAACTACAACATCTGGTAATAACCAACCACCTAAAACTACTCAAAAAACTGAAACAGTGACTGAGCCACTCAATAATACGCCTAGCCCTAACATCAGTGCGAGTAGTTCAGCTAACACATTTTTACCAACCTCGCCAGTGTCAAATGTGGCGAATATTGCGTGGCAATGGCCAGCAAAAGGTAAGATTATTGAAAAATTCTCTAATGCAAGCAAAGGTATTGATATTGCTGGTTCATTAGGTGACAAAGTTGTTGCTGCCGCTGACGGTCGTGTTGTTTACTCAGGTAATGCTTTACCGGGTTATGGTAATTTAATCATCATTAAACACAATGATGACTATTTAACTGCCTATGCACATAACCAATCAATTTTAGTAAAAGAACAACAAGCAGTGAGAGCAGGTGAACAAATTGCCACAATGGGTGCAACAGGGACTTCATCGGTAAGACTGCATTTTGAAATCCGCTATAAAGCGCAATCTGTTGATCCATTGAAATACTTATCAAAATAATTAAAGTTTTATGTAAGCTTTATTGAGGCATAAAACACATAATGCACGGTGTGTTCCGTGCATTATTATGAATATAAATTTAACCATTTTATTCTACGAAACAAAGGAGCTATACTCATGGCAGTAAAAAAATTAGTGCTTATTCGACACGGAGAAAGTGTTTGGAATCAAGAAAACCGTTTTTGTGGTTGGACAGATGTTGATTTATCTGAGAAAGGTAAAAAAGAAGCAGCTGAAGCTGGACAACTTCTAAAAAAAGAAGGGTTTACTTTTGATTTTGCTTATACATCTGTTTTAAAACGCGCAATCCATACTTTATGGCATGTTTTAGATGCAGTTGATCAAGCATGGTTACCGGTTGAAAAAAACTGGAAGCTTAATGAACGTCACTATGGTGCATTACAAGGTTTAAATAAAGCAGAAACAGCGGCTAAATATGGTGATGAACAAGTCAAATTGTGGCGTCGTGGTTTTGCAATTACGCCTCCAGCACTTGAAAAATCAGATGAACGTTTTCCTGGACATGATTCACGTTACAGCAAATTACCTGAATCAGAATTACCATTAACAGAAAGCCTTGCATTAACGATTAAACGTGTGCTTCCTTATTGGGAATCAACTATTGCACCACGTGTTGCTAAAGGTGAGCGTGTGATTATTGCAGCGCACGGTAACTCTTTACGAGCATTAGTCAAACACCTTGATAACATCAGTGATGATGACATTATTGAACTAAACATCCCAACTGGTGTGCCGTTAGTGTATGAATTTGATGACAATATGAAAGTTGTTAAACACTATTATTTAGGTAATGCTGATGAAATTGCTGCAAAACAAGCAGCGGTTGCAAATCAAGGTAAAGCTAAATAATAAATATTTAATTTATACTTAAAAAGGTAGGTATAGTACTTACCTTTTTTATTATCTTAACAATCTCTTTTTTATCTATTTCACTTTACTTCTTGAGAGTCTTATTTTGTCGAAAATATACTATATTTATGCCGTGATGAATGCGGGAAAATCAACCGAGCTATTACAAATAGATCATAATTATTTAAGTAACAACATGCAGACTTTATTACTTAAGTCGTCTGTTGATACACGTGATTCCGCGGTAGAAATTGTATCGCGATTAGGGTTGCGTAAAAAAGCATTATTGCTTGACGATAATAGTGTTGATGAGATCATTGCACTTATCAAAAAAAATAATTATGCCTGTATATTGATTGATGAAAGCCAGTTTTTATCTAAAAGTACTATATGGAAACTATCGGATGTCTGTGATGAATATGGTGTACCTATGATGTTTTTTGGCTTAAAAACCGATTATATGGGACATTTATTTGAAGGCTCAAAAACCTTACTTGAAATTGCCGATAATTTTCGCGAATTAAAAACTGTTTGTTGGTGTGGTAAAAAAGCAACAATGAATTTGCTAGAAGGACAAGATGGTAAAATTGTTAAATTTGGTAATTCAATTCATCTTGGCGATAGTGAGTTCCATTCAGTTTGTCGTAAACATTGGAAAGCAGGTCAAGTTAGGCCAAAAAGCTAATTTCAGCAAGTTTTACTGTATGTGTGTATAACTTTGTCTAACGTTATTTGATTTGAAAAAAATGTGAATGACTTCTCATTTTTACGATATTGTTTTATTGATTCCTTTAATTTTGTGTCATATTAACTGAACCGATTCAGTTTCGTTTTATTCATTATAAGGAATCACTATGAAAATCAAAATTGTTTCATCTGCTCTATTACTTGGTCTGCTTAGCTATAATGCCAGTGCAAAAGAGTTTGTCTTAATCGATAACGAAAAAGGTATTGCAGAAGGTAACTGGTCGATTTTTAGCAAAGATTTGGGTGTAAAAAATGAAAAATTTACTATTCAAAACACGGTGCTTAAAGGCGGTAAACAAGAAGGAACTGAATTACTAACAATAACAAGTGATGTTTTGACTATTAAATTAATTCCTACGCGTGGCTTAGGTATTTTATCGGTAGAAAGTGAGGGGATTCGTTTAGGCTGGGATTCGCCTGTTAATGAAGTTGTTAACCCTAAATTTATCAATTTAGAAAGTCGCGGTGGCATCGGTTGGTTAGATGGCTTTAACGAAATGATGGTTCGTTGTGGTTTTGAATGGACTGGACATGCCGTTCAAGCCGATGGCATGATGTATACGCTTCACGGACGAGCACAAAATACGCCTGTATCAAAATTAATTGTCACAATCGAAGATAAAGCGCCGTATACTATTAATATTAAAGGTCTGATAAAAGAAAACACATTCAAAAAAAGTCATTTAGAAACGTGGGCATCACTTAGCTATGTGCCAGGAAGTAATGATTTTACCGTACATGATGTCGTTACAAATAAGAGTGATTATACCCGCGATTATCAAATCATTTATCATAGCAACTTTGGTACGCCAATTCTTGAAGAAGGCGCTAGATTTGTTGCGCCAGTTAAAGAAATTTCACCTTTTAACGATTATGCAAAAGAAGGATTAGCGACGTGGCAAACTTATTTAGGCCCAACTAAAGGTTTTGATGAAATGGTCTTTAACGTTTATCCATTTGCTGATGCAAATAATCACACACAAGTAATGGTCACCAATAAAGCAGGAGATAAAGCAGCAGGTATCGCTTTTAATACCGAACAATTACCAGTACTTTCTCTATGGAAAAATACCGATACCCTTAAACAAGGCTATGTGACGGGGCTTGAGCCTGGTACCAGTTTTGCCTATCCTGTAACTATAGAGCGAGAACAAAAACGCGTTCGTCAATTGGCACCGGGTCAAAGTACAGAGTTTACTCTAACGTATAGTTTATTATCGGGTAAAGATGCTGTAAGTAAATATGAAGCGCAAATTAATGCAATTCAGGGTGAACAACAAACCCAAGTTGTTACTCAACCTATGGCCAAAGAATAACTAACCAATTTTGCTACCAACGCACAGTTGGTAGCTATCTCATCTATCTATTTTTTGATGTTTTTCATCTCTAAAATTATCATCTAAATAAAAGTAGTTTGAAAATGTATTGCTGGTTGATACTTGATTCGCTTTTAATTGGTAGGTATAGTCGGTAAAATTATGTCTATATATGACTGAAAACTTGAACGATGATTTTACATTGCTAGTGCTAAAATAGTAATTCACTATTTATGTAATTTTACTGAAAGATAAGGATAGAAATGGCAAACCGACGAATAATAATTGGTATTAGTGGTGCAACAGGAATTGCTTATGGTATTAAAGCGCTAGAACTGTTAAAACCGTTAGATATCGAAACGCACCTTGTTATTTCTAAAGCTGCACAAATAACCTCTAGCTACGAAGTCCCCAATATGAGTATAAAACAGATTCAAGCATTAGCAGATAGTGTTTATTCCATTAATAATATTGGTGCAGCGATAGCCAGTGGCTCTTATAAAACTATTGGTATGTTAGTTGCTCCCTGTTCAATGCGCTCTCTATCTGCAATTGCGAATAGTCTATCTGATAATTTACTTACTCGAGCGGCTGATGTGGTACTTAAAGAGCGTCGTCGCTTAGTCTTAATGACGCGAGAAGCCCCATTACATCTAGGACATATTAAAAATATGGAAGCGGTGACATTAATGGGAGGAATTATTTTTCCACCTGTTCCTGCCTTATATCAACATATTGAAAGTGTTGATGATATGATAACGCATAGTGTTGCAAGAGCCTTAGACTTGTTTGATATTGATATGCCATGCCTACCTCGTTGGGGTGAAGATATGCAACTCAATAGTAAAATAATTGAATGATATGATAAGCAACAAATTTTGTATGCAACCTAATCGTAAGATCATTGAATTTATCAAAAAACAGCATGTACTTTCGTTAAGTGTGATTTTATCAAATAATCAACCTTGGGCATGTAATACCTTTTATGTATTTGATCAAGAGTTGATGAATTTATATTTTCTCACTGAGCTAAAAACTCAGCACGCTAATGCAATGCTAAACCAGCCACAGGTAGCAGGTACAATTAGTATCACGCCTAGAACTGTTGCTCAAATTCAAGGTATACAGTTTGTGGCAATAGCAAAACAGCTAAGTGATCAACACGCTATGCATGCTTATTCACTGTATTATCAAGCTTTTCCATTTGCTAAATTAATGAAAGCGCCAATTTGGTCACTGGAATTACAGTACATTAAAATGACCAATAATTTACTCGGTTTTGCGCATAAAGATATTTGGACAAGAAACTAATCTTTTCCCCGTCAGGTTAATCAGTTTTTCTATTTTTATCCGTTTTTATATCCATTCAATTCGTTCAAATTGAGTTTTTTGAATCGCTATTCTTATCCCATAATTCAAATTTACCGCGTTTAAGTAAGATGATTGGCAATCTTTAAAGATTAACCTTGTTATAAAAAAAAATTATAAATATA